>JBBSKW010000046.1:0-20357 GCA_038256005.1 Pyrinomonadales bacterium | reverse complement strand
CGAGATCATCGCGTGGCCCCAACGCATTATATCTATCCGCTCTGTGAGATCGTAAATTTCCGGATGCGCCCGTGCGATGTCGGTCAGACAAACGTCGGCCAGTTCACGCCATTCGTAGTTGAACAGTTTCGTGCGGCCCTCGGGTTCGTGACACATCGGGTAGTAATACGTCCAGACCGTCGAGCCGTAATCAATGCCCGCCTGATGCGTCGCGTTCACGTATCCCAAGCTCGGGCTTTCGTAAAGAACGTTGTCCCATGCAAGCGGAAAGTCACGTGCGAACCGTGGCCGCGGGCGATCTTTCAAAAAGAGGTTGGCAACGAACCAAGCGTTGTGTTGAAACTCGTTCGCCGCAAACGGAGGTGCCTCACTGAATCCGCGAATGACGTACGGAGCCGTAAAGATCGGCGATGCGTAAACAACTTGTTTGCACCGAAATCCGCGGAGTTCGCTCCCCGCAAGACAGATCACATCAACGCCGCTTAGAGTCGGTACCACCGAAACAACGACATGAGATCGAAGCAATTTTTCTCCAATACTCGTCGACAGATGATCGACATATCTGCCGTTGCCTTCGGGAAAGGTAATGAACGGCTGAGATTCCTTTCCGCTTTCGCGGACACGCGAACAAAAATAGAAAAGCCCGGCCCACGCCGATGTTTGATTGAGTTTCAGACCGTAGTCGTCGCGACAGGCATAATCGCAATACCAGAAAAGACGCTCGGACGTAAAACCATTTTGTCGAAGCCAATCACCAAACGAGATCATATCAAGAGCAGTCGTTTCGGCATCATCCGAACACGCGGAAGACGGAACGACAAAGGCTCGGCGGCCAACGGCGTCACGCCAATTGACCCAGTATTCGATGTTCTTCTCGAATGCAGCTAACTGCCGTTTATCTTCGTCGCTTTCACCAACGTGAAGATAAAGCCCGTGGTACCAACGCCCTTTGTAAAAAACACGCTCTTCCGGTTCACGGCATAAATATTGTTCTTTGATAACCAGATCACCGTCCGAAGTTCGCCCTTCGGTCAACGACATTTCATCAAGTAACTCTATCAGATCGGTGTTTTCGCGAAACGGAACCGGAAGATAGTGTGCTCCCCATGGATATGAAACCGGCTGTCCCTTACCGGACCGAGAAGTTCCGCCCGCTTCCTTTTCGAGCTCGAGAACTACAAAATCGACCGTTCCTTTTTTCTTCAGTTTCCATGCGGCAGAAAGGCCTGCGATCCCGCCTCCAATGATCGCGATATTTACATTCGTCCATTTATCAGCCGGAACTTCGAATGTTCGATTCTCTCTTAAAATGTGGCCGAGCGTTGAGCTCTGGCCGACGTTTTCACCATCCGGAAATCGCGACGGGCCGGCTTCCTTGCACGCTGCTAGCGCGAGCGGAGCACCAAGAAATGTGGCAAGCAGCTCCCGGCGGGAAATATTCATACCAGAGTTACTCAAACCTCCGCCATTCCGTTTCGTAGTAACGAACGAGAGCCTGGTTATCAAGCCGATTTATCTCTATTTCCGTCGTCGGCAAATTCATATCAGAGGGAAAGATGAAGAGCGATGCGAATGATGTTTCGTTGAGGAATTTGAGCTCAATTCCCGGCGAAGGCACACTCGGTGTTTCGAACGGTTGCATCTTAGCAAGTGCGTAGCCCCAGACACCAAAACTTGGAACTGTCGTTTGATATGGTTTGACCGAAAAGCCTGAAGCCTCAAGTGTTTTGATAATCGACCAATACGAATTGCGTGCGTAAAGCGGTGATGTACATTGAATGACGACCGAAGCTCCTGGTTGAAGCTTTGCCTGAAGCAATTTGTAAAAGCGGGTCGTGTAAAGCTTGCCCAAGGCGAAATTATTCGGATCAGGAAAATCGACGATGGCGATGTCGAAGGGTTCAAGCTGATTATTATCAAGCCATACAAATGCATCCGTGTTCACGACCGAAACGCGTTCATCATTAAAGGCATTTCTATTGAGCTCGGCAAGAACCGGTAATTCGTTGGATAAACCGGTCATAAATGGGTCAAGGTCGACCAATGTAACGCTCTCGACGGAAGGATATTTCAGGATCTCTCGAACTGCTAAACCGTCGCCGCCGCCAAGCACCAAAATGCGTTTCGGTATGCCGTCAAAAGCCGCAAAAGCCGGATGCACAAGGGCTTCGTGATATCGATATTCATCGAACGAATTGAACTGCAAGTTTCCGTTCAAAAAGAGCGAATGTCCAAGCTTTCCGCGCGTAACAACAATCCTTTGGTAAGCCGAACTCTTTGCATAGACGATCTGATCAGGAAACAAGCCGTCCTCGGCTAGCGTCGTAAGGCTGTCAGCTTTGATCAGCCCGATTCCAAGTAAGACGATGACGACGAAGCCTTTTACCCTAAGAATTGTCAGTTTTTTGTTTGCGATGAGCGGAGCCAAAAGCCAGGTTGCCCAAATGCCGACTGCGGCATTGAGCATTCCGAACAACAGCGAAGTGCGATTCAGGCCGAGCTTTGGTACAAGAAAAATCGGAAATAGAAGTGCCGCGACGAGGGCACCAATATAATCCAAGGCAAGAACGCGGGATACAAGTTCTTTAAAATCAAGTTCGTCTTTGAGAATACGCATCAGTAGCGGTATCTCAAGCCCCACCAATGTTCCGATGATAAAGACCATCGTGTATAGAACGACGCCGAAATAAGAAACGTATGCAAACGTAAGAAACAGTAGCGGCGCAGATGCTCCACCCATGATAGCGACAGCTAGTTCGATATCGATGAATTTCTCGGCAACGTTAGTTTCGACAAATCGCGATAAATAAGAACCGACACCCATCGCAGAAAGATAGATGCCGATTATCAGTGAAAATTGAGTTACGGAATCACCGAGAACGTATGATGAGACGGTCGCAGCAAGCAGTTCGTAGATTAGGCCGCACGTGGCGATGATGACTACGTTGAGGAATAAAAGTGGAACGTGCTTCATAAGGAAGAAGGGTTAAGGATGAGGGATAAAGTAAAAACCGTTTTCATCCTTGCTCCTTGATCCTATAGATACTACCCGTGAATTGCGGCAGCGATTATTATCGCAAGACCGATCATTATCGAACCGACCACAATGCCGAGCGCCGTATTGTGATCCTCTTCGATCTCTTTGTGGATGTGAAATATTTTACTGAGGATCCCATATGCGATCGCAAAAAATACTATTCCGATCGTGACAAAGATCAGCGTTGTAACCAACACTTCAAGCAGCGCGTCAAACTTGACGACAAAGCCCAATCCGCTGGGCGCGAGCATATTCATCAACATTTATTTTCCTCCGCGAAAACCAGTATAGATAAACGGCACACCGAGCCGCGATTTGCTTCCCGAGTTAGCTAGTTCCCAACCAAACCATGAGGCCGAAGCGTAAGTTAAAACCACGGCTATTCCGAACAATAATGTGACAATTTTGAACATGTGAGACACTCCACGAATTTGAAATTATTCATCGCTACTTTCGGTCGAACCAAACATACTTTCGCTCCATCTTCGGGATTCAAAGGTGACCTTTCGAATCAGCCCGATGACGGGAACTAAGAGCAAAAGGATTAGAGCGCAAATGAAATTTACGCCACGGTTGACACCTTGTTCGACTTTGACGGTCACCGGCATTGCCTGTTGCCATTTCTCCCAAGTGCCCTCTACTCGCAACGTGTATTTTCCAGCCGGCAATGAAGAGGTCGTGGCATCCTTTGATCTACCACCTTCACTCCATGCTCCATCGCTGTCGGTACCTGTGTAATACTCTATGGGAATATTTACTGATTCAACTTCTTGGCTTTGCTCGTTTACAAGATCGACGTCCAGATCGGCCCACGAATTACTAACCTCGGCATTTGCCGTGATCCTAACATTACGATCTGCTTTTAGGTCGAACGGCAGACTGAAAACTGCCTGCGGTGTCGTCGCGTTTGTTAGCGGCGGCAAACTAACTTGCTGTGAGTGCGAAACCCGTGTGATACCAGAAAGTGGTATCATAAAGATAGCAATGACGATCAGAAGAAGCAGCGGCAATGCACCCCACGTATAGTAGAACGAACCCATGAACGGTTGATTTGGGGCAACGGACCAAGGCTCCGGGAGATCGGACACGCCGAACGCTTTTTCGACCTCGGGGTTGGTCATATATACACCGGCCGACCAGTTTATTTCATTACTCGAAACCTCTGACGAAAGCATCATCGGTGCCGATACATAGTCAGTCGCTCGAACCGTTTCGCCTTGTTCTACAAGCCAATAAAACTCGCCCTGAACGTATTCCACCACGGCCGGAGCGTCTTGAAATATCTTGAATGACCGGCCGTTGTAAAGAGCTTGCGCTCCCGTCTGAGCGACCAATGGCGGCGTAACCTCAGCAGGGTTCACCGGCTCGACAAAGTTCCAATGGTTATCCGAATGGACCAGCCAACGAAAACCGACCATCGAATCGTAAAGCAAATATTCGTGCCAAAAATACTTGATCCCCTCGACCGTTACGCTTCTGACTACCGCGCCAAGAATCTTGAACTTAACGTCGTTCTGAAATGTTCCCTCCGCGCCTATTGGAAGGACAAAGGCGTGCGGTGAAGGCGACGGATTTAACGATTTGAGGAAACTCAGATTTCCCTGGTTAACGTCTAGCAGCGAACTGCAGTTTGGACACGTTACGCGTTCTGCCTTGTCCGGCGCTAATAGCGATAATGGCCCGCCGCAATTGGGACAGCCCATTGATGCAGCCGTCGTTCTTCGCGCTTCGCGTTGAACCGGACGGGCGTCAGCCAATCCAATGTCAGCCAGCGTTACCTCGTTGCCGATGAAAACCCAGGGTGGTTCGATACTGTAGTCGATCGTCCCAAATGCGTTGTTGATCCCGCTCAGATCGGCGTATCTGCTACGTTCATTCGGAACCAGCTTGTAAGGTATTTCGCCATCGGCCGCTACTGCGGTCGCGACGCCCTTTTCGGTGACCATCAATGGAACTTTGCTGGGGATCTGGGCGAGCGTTGAACCGACCGCCAGTTCGTCATATGTTGGAAGTACAGTTCCCGTCGCGACAGGCTGGAAGAACGTCATGTAAAAACGTCCTTGTGCCTCAGCTAGCCAGCCAACCCAACCGTTGCCGAAAGTTGCGTACCATTCGTCCCAAAATCCGCCCATTTCGTGGCGTAATTGTGCACGACCGGTCAGTTCAAATCGCTCGCCTTTGAATGTGCCTTTGAGTCCAAGCTTTAAGGGTGACTGGGAATCCGCGATTTCTGCAACTTTACCAAGATCGCTCAAACCTCGATCGGTTCGCGCAACAGCCGAGCGGCAATATGGGCAAACAAGGACGATAGTGGAGCCCTTTTGGAATTCGATCGCTGCTGCACACGAAGGGCAGTTTGCCTGAAGGACGCTCAAGCTTCACCTCCAACAGCATTGGTTTTGGTCGGGGTTTCGTTCAAAACACCGCGATGTATTTTTGTAACGGTTACCGTTGTGGCGCGAAGAGCTTTGGCGAGCTTCTCTTGCCAGTCCCATTCAGGCCTAGACCGACAGCAATACAGATTAAAAGTGGCGGTTCCGTGCTCAGGATATGTATGGCAGGCTAGGTGAGATTCGGTAAGTGCGGTCAGTCCCGTCACGCCGCCCTCACCGGGGAACTTGTACCATATCGCATCGATCGTCTTCAATCCAAGATCTGAAATAATGTTCGCAAACGTTGCGCGCAGAACTTCTTCGCTTCGCAGCAATGTCGGGTCGCATCCTAGGGCCTCAATTAGCCATTCAGTTCCAACGATCATTTTCTGTCAACCTACGGGAAAACGAATTAATTGACGAGATGTTCCAATGAAATATTTGTCTTGGTGGTGTTTACTAAAAATACCAGAGTTAACTTCGCTGAAACCAAATATAAACAATCTTTCACGTTTTGTCATATCCGGCCCGTTCACTTAGCAACCGAGAGCGCTCGCTTATTGTTAACCAAATACCCTTAACAAGCTGGCCGGTGTAGGCAAACAAAAACCGACGCCAAGATTGACGCCGGCCTTTCAATTTGCGCTAATAAAAGATCAATTCTCGATCGTAAATTTGCCCTTGTTCTCGATCACCTGGCCGCCCACACGGTCCTTAGTCAATATCTTTACTTCATATTCACCGCGTTCGAGATTATCCGTTGGCAATAGGCGGGCAAGCGTCAAACGCTGACCCGAATCGCTCAGACCTGACCAATCTTCCGCCTGACGAAGGATCTCCTTACCACCCTTGGTTACAACGTATTCGACATCAACAGCAGGTCGAAGCGTCGTTTGATCGACACCGGCGTTGTAGACCTGAAGGTAAAGTCCAACCTGTTGGCCTCTCTTGTAATTGCCGGCAAGGTTCGGAATAACTTTCGCATTTCCGATAACAAACATGCCGCCGGTGTCGCGGTCGCCAGTTTCACGGAGCGTAGAGGCGAGAACGAGCGACGAAGTTGAAAGTTTCTTGCCGTCGTAACGCGGCACCGTAAAGCCTTGGTTCAATATTCCGCGATTACCGGTTCCAACGTCGCGAACAACAACGTCGACCTTATAGGTTCCAGGTGTCAGCGCGATCGCTTTCTGATAAATGGATTTGCGCTGTTTTGCTTCTGCCAACTCCACCTGTGTCGCGTATGTTGTCACCGCATCCTCGAAGATCCCGGAACGCTTTCCTGAAACTGCTGTAACGCGGCCAAAAATGTTCAGCCGGGCTTCTGAAACCCCACCTTTTTCCTCAAAAGCGAGTCGTTCGTTTTCTGTCTGCACAGTAAACGTTACGATTACCCGGTCTTCCGATTGACGAAAGAAATCGACACGAAGATCGAAGTCGAGCGGGTTTCCATCAAGAACACCTGAACCGCCACCGGCGATTTCTGAAAGGTCGCTGAATTTTACTTGCGGAGGACGCTGCAAGTTCGCGATCAGTTCCAACTTGTTAAACGGCATATCTTGTTGCCGCGTATAACGATCGTTGTTTACACCTGAGATGCGGTCAGCTCGATTACCGATACCTAACTGCTCATCAAGAGTTTGTCCTGCGCCCGGTACATACAGCAGAGCATCTTTTTCATTCGCATTCCTTGCGATGCGATACTCACCGGTTCCCGTCGGGTCTACAAACTCGATCTCGACGCCATCGCCAACGTTATCTAGGTGTCGATAGAACCAGATCTCAAAAGGATAGGTCGAGGTTGAACCGCCACCTTCATAGGACGGGCGGTCATATGCTCCCCCTGACGGGTGCGACTCAATAGAATCTGGTTTTCCCCATGCTATATAGATCCGCCCGCGGTCTGTTCGCCAGCCCGGTATCCCCGACGTAAATCTTTCATTAGCGTAAGCGATTCGCTCGTAATATTCTTCGCGATATTCGTTCTCTTCGGTGTCCGGATTCGGATCACGACGACGCCAAAAACTCTCGATGAAATTTTCACGCTCTTCGTCCGTCTGCAACGCCTGGAACGCTCGTCTTTCTTCTTTTGTAATGATGTACGCTACATCGTTCGATAACCAGCGTTTGTATGCCTCTTTTAATTCAGGCTTCACGTTTCGGGTCCGATCGTTTATGTCAGGAACCGGCGTCTCCTTGGGCTTTTGTGCAGAGACAGAAAAAGCCGTTACTGAAACGGTCCAGACGACCAACACCAAACTTCGAAAAAGACTTTTTCTTGACATACTTATTACTACTCCTCGATCAGGACGCCGCTTAATCGGCGGAACTATGTTAATTTGCGCAAGTAAAGATTTTAGACAGTTATACCTAATACTTCAAGATGCTTTATCTAACAATAATGGTTGCTTAGCGCTAACCAACCTCGTCGTCTGTAACTCTCTTCGCTCCAAATATCCAGGCGATACCGATCGAAAAAACGTAAAGAACCATCATCGGCGTGGCAAAAAGCATCAGATTAGGAATATCCCCGGTTGGCGATACGAACGCCGCAACGATCAAGATTATCACAAGCGACACTTTCCAACTCTTAATAAGGAAACCCGCAGAAACTATCCCGATTCGTGACAAAACGTATGTAACTGCAGGCATTTGAAAGATAAACCCCATCGCAAGTAGTACGATCGTCACAAAATCGAGGTAATCGCTCGCGCGAAGCATCGGCTGGAATTCGGCGGCCAATCCTAATAGATACCGCAGGGATGGCGGTAAGAGGACGTAATAGGCAAACGCCGCACCAACCACAAATGAGATCGTGGATAACAGTATGAACGGCGTTACGTAACCGCGTTCATGCTTATACAACGCAGGCGAAATAAATGCCCAGAGCTGCCATAGAAGAAGCGGTAAGGAAAGGGCGATCGCCGAATAAAGCGAAACCGTTATGTAGAGCGTAAACGATTCCTGTGCGGTCGTAACGATCAATCGTTCGTCGGCTCCAAGCGGAGCAGTTGTACCGGTAAGGTCCACCGGTAAACGGACACCAGCCGGGATGACCGAACTTCCGCTGATGATAGGCTCATCGGTAAACAAACTCGGCTTTCCATCAGCATCGCTCACAACGATCGCCGCCACCGAAGCACCCGGTTGAACGACACCGGTTCCCAATTTTGTGATCCGATCAAAAATGTATCGGCCCCTGTCGCCAACGGCAAGAGCCGTCAATGGAAGTGTCTGTTCGTTGCCAGTTAGGCCCTGAAGCGGGACCTCGCGACGGACAGCTTCACCAAGTGCCTCAACCACCGGAATCGACAAGAAATTGTAGATCTGCGGCGAAACGAACCAGCAAAATATAAAGGCGACGACAACGATTACTGCGCTTTTCACAAGGCGCCGCCGGAGCTCGTCCAGATGGTCTAGAAACGACATCTGTCCGCCCCGGATCGCCTCATCAATTGGTCCGATCTCTTTTGCCATTTCTCTGAGTTTCGGCGTGTCTCTACAGCCAATTGCGCTTGTCGGATAACATATCGGGAATCGCACCTTGGTCGATCGAATCATCCTCCCATGTTTCGGCTTCGGGCTCACAATTCTCTTCTATTTTCTTATTCTCGCTTACCTCTGCGGTTCGCGATTCTGCTGAAGCCTTGTCGAACTGTTCCTTATCGATCTCACGTATCGCGGGTTCTTGTACAGGCTGATCCAACGTTGTCAATTCTTTCTTTCTCGCTACCGTTTGCTCGCTTTCGGCCTCGATAGAATCGAGTCGGAGAGCTTTCGTTTCTTCGTCAAAATCGACTTCTTTTTCCCATGTCTGGCGAAACTCGTTTGAGGTACTACGCAGATCAGCCATTACCTTTCCGATCTTACGGGCGATCTCAGGCAGGCGACGCGGACCAAGGAAAATAAGAGCCACTAGGGCTATCAAGATCAGCTCCTGCGTTCCTAAACTTTCCAGAATAAACAAATACACTAGATCACTTCCTTTCCGCTTTCTTCACGTAATGTCACGCCACGTCAAACAACTTCGATCAACGGTCCCGCTTTTTCGCTTATTCGCCCGATCACCACTGCGTCTGTGATCTCCTTCAAGAAACCGATAGCGCTTTCCTCACTTAGACTTATTAAAAGGCCGCCCGCTGTCTGCGGGTCGAACAGCGCACTCTGCATGTATGCGGACACATTGCTTTGGAACATAACCGTATCGCCAACGTAAACTCTATTGTTCTTGTCCCCGCGAGTAAGCATTCCAGACCGAATTAGTTCCAAAACTTCCGGTAAGAGCGGAACCTTGCTTGATTCGATCGTCGTCCTTACACCGCTCGCCTTTGCCATTTCATAGGCGTGGCCGAGCAAACCAAATCCTGTAACGTCGGTACATGCGTTTGCACCATGGCGAATCATCGACCTCGAGGCTTCAGCTGCGGACGTCGTCATAGCTTTGATAGCCGCATTTGTTGACTCGGCAGATGCTTTTCCATGCTTAACTGCGGTATTTATCGCGCCAGTGCCAATCGCCTTAGTAAGAATAAGTACATCGCCCGGTTTCGCCCCTGCATTCGTTACTATGCGGTCCGGATGGATAGTTCCGGTGACGGCATAACCAAACTTCATTTCCTGATCGTCAACCGAATGTCCGCCTATGACGACGACACCTTCCTCATTCATCGCCGCCTGCCCACCAGCCAAGATCGATCCTAACACTTCCCAATCACCTTTTTGTGGATAACAAACTATTGAAAGCGCCGAGATCGGCGTGCCGCCCATCGCATAAATATCGTTTAGAGAATTTACAGCGGCCGCCCGACCGTACGTTTCAGGATCATCGGCTACCGGTGTGAAAAAATCCACTGTTTGCACTAACGCAACGCTGTCCGAAAGACGAAACACGCCCGCGTCGTCGGCGGTGTCAAAACCAACGATCACATTCTCATTTGATTGTTTCGGAAGCTTACTCAAAACTTGAGCAAGGTCGCCAGGTGCGAGTTTGGCCACTCAACCCGCGCAGGCAACCATTTCCGTTAGACGCTTCGACATATGTTTTGCTATTCCCCCCTTTTGAATTGTGTTAGTTCAGTTTCCAGTTTTGGTATCTGCGGTCAAGATCTGATAGATCCGGTCAAGATCTTCGCTATTGTAATACTCGATCTCGATCTTTCCAGCACCGTCCTTGCTACCGGGTCGAATTCTTACGTTTGTGCCCAATGAACGCATCAACTTGGTTTCGGCATACCTGGTGTTGGGGTCGACCGTTTCTGTAAATCTTTTGTTGTCAGGTATTTCTGAGGGGTCAGCAGCAGCATGCTTGACCATCTTCTCGGTTTCGCGAACCGACAAACGCTTCTCGATGATCGTCCGTGCGCATCGGATCTGGACGTTCCTATCGCTAGCGAGGAGAAGCGCTCGGCCATGCCCTGCACTCATCTTTCCCTCCGCGATGAACTGCTGAATCTCAGAAGGTAACTTAAGCAACCTAAGAGCCGTTGCGATAAGGGTTCGTTCCTTCCCAATACGTTCGGAAAGTTCCTCTTGAGTCAGACCGATCTTGTCGATGAGGTTTCGAAATGCATTTGCTTCTTCGATCGGGTTTAATTCTTCCCTTTGAATATTTTCGATCAGTGCTATTTCGAGTATCTTATCATCCGCAACTTCTCTGATCACGGCCGGCACCGTTCGCAAGCCTGCTCGCTGCGCCGCACGCCATCGGCGTTCGCCGGCTACGATCTGATACGAATTGCCGATTTGCCGAAGAACGATTGGTTGCACGACTCCGTTAGATACGATAGATCTCGCCAACTCATTTAGAGCTTTGTCGTCGAATCTAGAACGTGGTTGTTCAGGATTACCGGAGATAAGCGTAATATCGATCTCGGTCAGACCGTTTGATACGGTATCGTAAGACGGAAACGCTTTTCCTTCATCCGTATTTTCACCAAGCAAAGCACTTAGCCCGCGACCCAAAGGTTTTCTAGCCATGTTCAATTATCTCCTTTGTTAACTGAAAGTAGCTCTCGGCGCCGCGGGACCTCGGATCATACACGAGGATGGGTTTACCGAAACTGGGAGCTTCGGCAAGCCGAACGTTGCGCGGAATTACCGTTTTCAGCACCTGCGGACCGTAAAAATCACGCAGATCCTTAGCGACAGCTACCGATAGGTTGGTTCGTTCGTCAAACATTGTTAATAACAACCCTTCGATTTTCAGATCCGGATTTAACTCTCTTTTCAAGCGAGTAAGTGTTTCAAACAGTTCGGCGACCCCTTCGAGTGCAAAATACTCACACTGAATCGGCACAATCAGTGTATCTGCTGCAGTTAGCCCATTTACAGTAAGAATTCCTAGCGAAGGCGGACAGTCGATAATGATATAATGAAAATACTCGCGGATTGATTCGAGCAATTTCTTCATTACCTTTGCCCGATCGACCTCTTCGGCAAATTCGATCTCGATACCGGCTAGGTTCTTATCTGAAGGCAAGATCCAAAGTTTCTCGATTTCTGTATGTAGAACCGATTCGCGGACCGAATTCCCCGAGATCATCGCGTCGTAAAGCGATTTCCTTCCTTTCGCTTTCTGGATTCCCGATCCCGAGGTCGCATTTCCTTGCGGATCAGAATCGACTAGAAGAACCTTTTTACCGGCGAGAGCCAATCCCGCAGCAAGGTTTATGGCGGTTGTTGTCTTACCGACTCCACCTTTCTGGTTCGCGATCGCAATTATTTTCCCCATTTTCGGATATGTGAAGCTTAATTCTTAGTTTAAAATAAAGTGACGTGATTGAAAATGCCTAAATGGTGAACGTGGTACGTTCCATAAACTACGGGAATTGTGGAACATACCACATTAACAACTACTTGTTATCCCGCCCTTTGGTTGCTCTGCCGTTAAATGAACCAGTACCGTTGATAGGGCAGCAGGTGTCAGGCCCGATATTGAACGCACTTGTGCAAAAGTTCGCGGTTTCGCACGCTGCAACCGTTCTACCATTTCGTGCGAAAGGCCGCTGATCGCGTCGAATCGAAAACTTTCCGGAACCTTCAGCCCATCGTGATGATATACCCGTTCCGCCGCCACCGCCTGCTTTGAAATGTATCCTGAGTACATAGAATCGGCCAATGCAGTAGTCAATTCTATTTCTCGCAATTCGCTAAGAACAACACTTGGAAGCAACTTGCCGATCAATTCCGGCCCAACTCCTTGGCGCATCGCCAACTGCGTTAACGAAAATGCATCACCAAGATCGGCTTCTAGTATCTGTGAAACTGAGGCGTATTCAACACTAGACCGTCTGAACCGCGTTGAGTCCAATGCATTTCGAAGTCTGGCAAGTCGGTCCCGCTTATTACTAAATCTATCCCAATCGGTATCGCCGACAAGCCCAATTTCGCGGCCTCGCGGCGAGAGCCGTTGATCCGCGTTATCGTGACGCAATTTTAATCGTGCCTCAGCCCGGGACGTAAACAGCCGATACGGCTCGTCCACGCCGTGTCGAATTAGGTCATCAATCAAAACGCCTATGTATGCCTCGTCTCGATCGAGAACACAATCACTTCGTCCATCGATCGAGCGTGCAGCATTAATTCCCGCCATTAAACCCTGGCACGCTGCTTCTTCATACCCGGTCGTTCCGTTTATCTGGCCCGCAAGGAACAGTCCTGCCATTCGGCTTGACTCCAAGTTTCGCTTGAGTTCACGTGGATCGACAAAATCGTATTCGATTGCATACCCAGGACGGATTATCTCTACCGATTCAAATCCGGGCACCATATGAAGCAATTCGAGTTGAAGTGCAGACGGCAACGACGTTGAAAACCCATTAAGGTAAACCTCGTTAGTGTTATGGCCTTCTGGCTCCAAAAAGAGTTGGTGGCGATCTTTATCAGCGAACTTTACTATCTTATCTTCAATCGACGGGCAATAGCGCGGACCGATTCCTTTGATCTTTCCGGAGTAAAGCGGAGATTGATGAAGATTCTCGCGAATGGCTTGGTGCAGTGGTTGATTCGTATAACCGATGAAACATTGTATCTGTGGTTGCTCAATCCGCTCAGTTGCAAAGGAGAATGCGACAGGATTCTCGTCCGCCGGTTGGGCCTCAAAAGCATCCCAATCAATAGTGCGACCATCCAGCCGAGGTGGTGTTCCCGTCTTTAGCCGTCCGACCGGGAATCCATAACTCTTCAACGCCTCGGCAAGCTCGATCGACGCAGGCTCGCCGGCCCGACCCGCTGAAAAGGTTTTTGGCCCGGCGTGAATCTGGCCGTTTAGAAATGTCCCGGTAGCAATCACTACGGCCTTCGCAGAAAACCGTCGTGAATCCTGCATTTCTACGCCTATAACCCTTTTGTTTTCAACAATAAGGTCGACGACCAAACCTTGCCGTAAGTGCAGGTCCGGCGTGGCCTCGAGCACCCGACGCATTTCCGTGCGATACAAACTTCGGTCCGCCTGCGCTCGAGGCGACTGAACAGCGGGTCCGCGCGAACGGTTTAACAATCGAAATTGAATGCCCGTCCGATCAATGATCCGACCCATAATGCCGCCGAGAGCGTCGATCTCTCGAACCACATGGCCTTTGGCAATACCGCCGACCGCAGGATTGCAGGACATCTGCCCTATTAGGTCTAGATTGATAGTCACTAGCGCCGTACGGGCCCCGAGACGCGCCGAAGCCGAGGCTGCCTCACATCCGGCATGCCCTGCCCCAACAACTATTACATCAAAACTTTCGTCGAACATCGTAAAACACGAAAGCGGGAATTCCCGCTTATGAGTGAATCTACGATTGTAGATGAAATGGCGTCCAATGCCAATAAATTTCGAAACATCAAGTCCAGCGACCTTTCAAAACGGTACCCGCGATCGACTGAAACTGGGCAAGTTTAACCTTGTCGGTGTTCTTATACGAGACCAAAGGCATCAGCCCTTTCTTCAAGAGCGCATTAACAGCTTTGTCTGAGAGTAAAACCTCGCTGCACGGCTTAAATACAGTTTCAGTTCCTTCTTTATAAACGTGCACCGGGAGCCTGTCCAGATCTTGTAGCAAGCGGCGTCCCATTTCCCAACCACCTTCGCTGTAGCTTGCCGCAAGAAGTTGAGCTGCAATGAATATGGCATTTGACCAGACGTACTGATCGTGAACAGGAGCATCAACAAACTCTTCGAACATGAAAGTCTCGAGCGGATCCGTGTCGGCACCATATGGTAGGCGTCCTAGAAACCGTGGAATCGTCATCCCCAAATAGACTGATTCGCTTTGGTTGCAGATCGCTGACCATAGCTTCGCGGCGCTGCTATCTTCGGGCACGTTCCAAGTAGAAGGGTCGGTATTTTGATCGAGCGAATGGATGGCAAGAACGTCCGACCGCATGTGCGAGATAAATGGCGCATTTGCAGCGGCCGCGATCTTTGAAATCCGTATTAATGACGCAATGTCGTCTAAATCAGCCGAGAATGCATAGTTTCCAATAGTCAGTGCCCAAGGTTCACCGCCCGGTGCGTCGGCCGCTTCATGGACAAGATGCTCGTATAGAACGGTGTTGGTCAGACTGTCGCCCGACCTGAGGTCATCCGCCAGCTCTTCCTTCGAAAGGTCCAAAACATATAGCTTTAGGTCAGTAGATGTCTCCGTTCGACTGACCAAAAAATGCAATCCTCGCCAGGTAGCTTCTAGTTCCTGAAATGTTCTGTTGTGAATTATCGAACGCATTAGCCCGCTCGTTGCTTGATCGATCGCCGCAACATACTTCGTGCGTTCAGTATCATTAACTGATACTAAATGGGGTCGGACGAGGTCGGCTATCAGTGACCCAAGTTCGCTCGAAGCTTTCGGCTTCGGCACCGTAGCACCGCCCGCCGGCTTTTCCAAAATAGCGCCCAGCAGATCGTCCGCCTGCGGGCGCTCTTCGGACGGCTGTTCAACTTGCTCGATAGTTTCGCGTTCTATCCCAAATTTTTCGCGGACCTCGCGGGCGGCGGCGTAAAACGTGTCTTCACTGGTGAGGCGTTTTCTTAGATCCCTGAGTTCGCTAAACAATGGGACTCGCCGAAATATTTGATCAGGATGAAAATCGTCCAGTTCGTTGAATTCAAGTTCGAGTTCGGAACCGTCCAGATCCAAAAGCGATCGGACATGGAGTTTTGAGAGAATTTCGTCGAAATTGTCGCGGTCAATCTGAATCGGCTTTCGGGAAGAAATCGAGGATTTCAAGCCATCACCTGACCAATCACCTAATACCAAGATCCGAAAGGGCGGTTCTTCAATTATTCCGGTTTTGCTAGATTCGAGAGTGAACAAGGCCTCCAGGCCGGAATCAATTGTCTGCATATAAAAGTCCTCGGGAAAGCATCGTTTTCCGAATGACTATTATAACTATTGCAATATTTGTCAACTCAGATGGAAATCGTTAGGCCATATCCGGCATTGAACTTCTAAGGAATCCTATCTGTTCAGGCCCAAGATTTGTAAACTGAAGACCGAATCCCTGCCCGGTGATGACGTGTGCGATCTCTCCGGTGAATCCCACCGTTCCGCCGGCTGGATCAATGAGATCGAACGAAACGGGTTCGCCGGGAGCAAAATCGGTCACCGATTCAACATAGCAGCCACCTAAACTCAGGTTCGAAATTACCGTTTCTCTTTCGCTCGACGACATTTCCAACCTGGCCTCAATAGCGACCTTTTCGCGTTCGTGCTTTCTACTCATTTTGTGAACTCGAACTCCTTTTTAGTCAGGTAGGAGTGATAAGTACCATCTATTAGTAAGAAACGATAAATGCATCTAGTTCTTCCAATTTTGATCACGACCAGATCGAAACCTTCGATAACGCACGTTTGCGGCCACCGTAAATATACTGCACTTTTGCCCATTATTGTTACATCGTGAACTCACGCGACTGTAACAGACTGTAACAAAAATAGGCATTTTTACACTCTTTCGACCTCAACAACTATTCTGGCGGTTTTTGTCCAGTTTTGTTCCCAGTTTGAACGGCCCCAATGTGAACATGTATGAACAAAAATTGAGGTTTTTGCCTTTTCTTGGGCTATGAAGGCGTGGCGAGCCTAGCGCAAAGTGGCGCAAACACCGCATTTTTCCCATTTTGTTCCACTGACCGCACGGGCCAACGGAACAGGGCGGAACAAAGATCGGCGTTTTGGCGATCTTTGGCGAGGACGAAGAATTTCCCGCAACGCATCCTTTGATAGATGGATCAAGAAAACAGCACTTGGGGCGATTCGCACGAGCTGGCGCAAATGGAATGAACTGCGCGATTTCATATCTAAGAGAATAAATAATTGCCACGAATTGTTGTTTGTTTCTTCAGCGCTCCAACAACCTGATCCGTTAACAGACATTTAACAAGAAAGTCACTTGAGCGAAACATTCGGCGCATAGACTCTGAAACTTCGAGAAATGAACTGAATTAATTATCTGCGGTTGGCTACAACTGGATTTGCAGCTTACACGGATCGGAGAAGTTCACTTTTACAGCCATTTTTAATTTTCGAGAGGATCAGAAGTAAAGGATTCGGCGTTTCCAAGGAAACCTTAGATCGTTCAAGTGGCTCTCTTATAAAGAGCCAATCACCGCGAAAACACTTAAATCGTTTTCGAGCAAGAAATCTGGAGGAAAGATGAAAAGATCAATTAAAGCAATTTTCAGTTTGGTATTTATAGCCGCCGCGACAGTAGCGGTTCCGGCACAGATCGGCTATTCGATCACGGATAATAACCGTGATGTAACCGGCCTACAGCAACAATATTATCAGTTCGACTTGGCGACCGGCCAGGGAACATTTATCAGCAACCTAACGTTGGGCGGCCAAACGATTCGTCGTGAATATGAAGGGCTGGCATCTATAGGCTCCGTTCTATATGGTGTGACCGAATTCGATACTGAGCAGTGCAATACGGGTTCCGACCCGGTCACCGGTCTTGCCGGTGATCTTCGAACGTTTCGCGCACCGGCATCCTTTCCGCTTCCTAACGGTATCGCTGGACCGATCGGGCCACAGATCGGCGAAACCTGCTTCGTGCCTGGATTTACAGAATCAGCCGCTGCATACAATCCGATCGATGGTTGGATCTACGCGATCGCCGCAGATGATACTCTACCGGCAAACGCACCGCGAAGCCGCCTTTACCGAGTAAGCCCGACAACGGGTTTGGCAACACAGATCGGATCAGGCGCAACCGCAGCCGGAATCATTAAAACGGCTGACAGCCCACTTGGCGACGAAAATCCTTACTTTGATGGACTCGCTATATTGCCAGACGGCCGCATCTTCGCCTCGGAGAACCGTTTCAATAACAACTCCGGAGCAAACGGTGCGATCTTCCAATTGTTTGCAACAGGCGCAAATGCTGGTCGAGCACGCTTTATCACGAACACGCTTCCGACGGACGTAAACCGTGATACAGGTTTGGCAAACTTTGGCAACACACTTTATCTGCTGCTCGAAGATGCAAGGGTGTACACGATCACGGATCTCGTTCCATCGGTGACAAACGTAGCGAAAGCGGTTCCGGCAGTATTTCCGCTCGGAAATCCGGCGAATTCGAACACGCTTTCGACACCCGGTTGCTTAAACCCAGGCGCATTCTGCGGCGACTTTGAAGGATTTGACATCCCTACATTGCCGATAAGGTAAATGCTAAATCGCGAGCCGCCGGACTGATAATTCCGGCGGCTCATCCATATAAACTTTTCCGGTCGTTCATCTTGGCTATGGAGTGGCTAATCTGAATACCGCATCAGGTGCACAAAAAATGTTGAAGAAGCTTATATCAAACACAATTTTAATAACGCTGTTCTCAGTGTTTGTCTCCTTGTCAGTTTTGGGCCAGGCGACCGACAATGGCAGCCTTACCGGCACGGTGTCTGACGCCAATGGCGCACTTGTTCCCGGAGCCACTGTAACAATAAAGAATGTAAGTACGGGCGTGACTCGAACCACAACGGTCAATTCACAAGGTATTTGGAATTTCTCAGTTCTTGCCCTTGGGAACTACGAAGTGAAAGCCGAAGCTCCGAGCTTCGCGGCTACACATACCGTCGCCGTAACTGCCAGCGTTACAACCGAGGTCATTCTGATCTTGGGCATTACTGCCGAATCGGCGATCGTCGATGTCGTTGCGGGTGACGAGAGCGGTTTGCTGCAGTCCGATGGGCCAGTGACGGGATCGCAGATAAGCGGTCGCCGGATCGAAGAACTTCCAGCTGTTCGCGGAGCCTTCTCGCTGATCAATACCGATTCATCTGTTTCGGGCGAACTCTCAGATCCGCTTGGAAACGGAAACGGTAATCCTGAGGTTTCGATCGCCGGTGGCCGTACGACCAGCCAATCAGTACTATTCAATGGCGTTGACGCAACAAACTTTTCAGGAACAGGATCGCTAACCGAAAGCCTCTCGCCGGCGCCCGAAACGGTGCAGGAAGTAAAGCTTCTTTCCAGCGGTTACGATGCTTCGCTTGGTCGAAGCGGAGGCGGCAACATTCAGTTGGTAACGCGACGCGGCGGACAGAATTTTAACGGCACAGCATACGTTTATGCTCAGAACGAAGCCTTCAACGGCAACGATTTCTTCTTCAACCGCGACGGGATCGATCGACAAAAGGCGCGGAAAGTCGAAGGCGGCTTTTCGATCGGCGGCCCACTTATCAAGGATAAACTCTCGTTCTTCGGCGGTTATCAACGAACCGATGCAAAGACAGCATACGTTCCTTCCGCACAAAGCTACACGGTATTGCCGGAAGCCCTAGCTTTCATAACTGATCGATCGAACCCCGAGAACGTTCGTCGCGGGTTCTTACTCTCAGCACAGAACGGCGGACAGGTGAGCACTTTTGGGAACGCTTTCTCGTTCCTACCCGGCCCGGGATCTCCCGGATATTGTGTGAGAACGCTTTTGCCGGGAGACTTTGCCGGCACGATCGCTTCCACCTGCATCGATCCGACAAGCCCGGGATTTCGTTTGTTTAGGGCTATCAATCCGGTGACCGGTCAGCTCTTGATCCCGGCACTTACACAGGGCCGATACGAGCGTTTGTTTTACGACCCTAACAATGTCCAGGTGCTTGTCAACGGGACGACGCCGATAACTGATTTCACACCCTTTGGATTGCCGAACGGTTTACCCATTCTTGACCGAGGCGTTCAAGGCCGTGTTCGCGGCGGATTTCCGCTCGTTCGGGTACGAAACGTTTACCCGGCAGAATTTAAGCAGGATCAGTTCACTACGCGGCTCGACCAAGTGATCTCAAAAGGAAACGCCGAAGGTAGCGGACGAAACGAACTTTCGGGCACTTTCTTCTTTGCAAACTTCCCGGCACTCGATCCGTTTTCGGATGATTCGCTTGTGTCACCGACGCCGCTTATCAAAGACGATAAGAACCGAACGCTGGCGATTACGAACACGCACTTCTTTTCGCCGACCCTCATTAATGAGGCGCGTTTCGGCGTTTTCTATCTTGATAACTCACGCGAACTCGATGAACGGTTCCTGACACCCGAACTAACGAATCCGGGCCTTGGGATTTCCAATCCTGCAATTGCATTCAATGACGGTCCTGCAACGCTCCGCGGCGCTCGGTTTGCCGGGTACGGAAACTTCCGTGATTTTTCTGTGCTTGCACCAAACGATGTTTATAACAAGCGTATTCAAAAAACTTTTACGTTTGCCAACAACCTGACCTATGTCTTGCCAAAGCATTCGTTAAAGTTCGGCGTAGAACACAAACGCAACACTTTTGACACGAACTTGCCTGAAGAACAGGGCGTCGAGTTTGAAGGGCTAACGAATTTCACCGAACTGTTGACGGGCTTTATACCGGAGGCAGACGTCGCACTTGGCATTACAGATAAGCAATTCAACTTTAAAGACCTGAGCTTTTACGCTTCGGACGACTGGCGTGTTCGCGATGGACTCACGATAAATCTGGGCAT
>JBBSKW010000045.1:0-21098 GCA_038256005.1 Pyrinomonadales bacterium | reverse complement strand
CACTGAGGTGCTTCGCGGTGTTTCATTTCAGGTAAATGTCGACGAAAAGATCGGGCTTGTTGGCCGAAATGGTGCCGGGAAGACGACGGTATTTCGCCTGATCACGGGAGCGGAATCACCCGACTCCGGCGATCTGGTCAAGATAAATGGCCTAAAGCTTGGGCTGCTCGATCAACATGTCGATTTCGCCGAGGGTGAAACGGTTCACACTGCCGCACTTTCTGCATTCAAAGAGATCCACGATATCGAGGCAGAAATGCGGAAGCTCGAAAAGACGATGGAAACGAACCACTCCGAAGAAGTGCTCCACAAATACGCCGATCTGCAGACCGCGTTCGAACACGCCGATGGATTTACGTATGCCGCTCGAGCGGAGGCCGTCTTATTAGGTTTAGGCTTTCCGACAGAGATGTGGGCACTTGAAACGCAGACGCTTTCAGGTGGTCAAAAGAACCGGTTGGGAATGGCGAGGCTCTTGCTCTCTTCGGCGGACATCTTGTTGCTCGACGAGCCGACAAATCATTTAGACGTCGATGCGGTCGAATGGCTCGAAGATTTTCTGAAAGAGTATGACAAGACGTACGTAGTCATCAGCCATGATAGATATTTTCTCGACAGGGTTACGAACCGCATAATCGAGATCGACCGCGGCGCGGCTGTAACGTACAAAGGAAACTATTCGCAATACCTGACCGAACGCGAATTGCGTCGCGAGCAACAGATCCGCGAATACGAGAATCAGCAGGCGTTGATCAACAAGACACAGGAATTCATACGCCGTAATCTGGAAGGACAAAAGACCAAGCAGGCGAAATCACGCCGGACGCTTCTCGCTCGAATGGATCGGATCGAAGCCGTAACCAGCGAAAGATCAGGCGGGAACTTTGGCCTGCGACAGGTTGAACGGACCGGCAACAATGTTCTGACTACCGAGGACCTGACGATCGGATACGGGACAAAAGTCTTGGCGCAAAATCTCAATTTCTCGCTGCATCGCGGTGACGCTCTTGGCATCATCGGCGGCAACGGAACGGGGAAGACCACACTTCTCAAAACCATTCTCGGAACGATCCGCGAGCTCGATGGCAAGATGCATTGGGGAACTAAGACGAACATTGGATATTATTCGCAGAACCTGGAAGATCTCGAACCGCGAAATGAGGTGATTCAGGAACTTCGCCGCGTTGCTCCGACCGCCGACAACGGAACGCTCCGCGGATTTCTCGCGAAGTTTTTGTTTTCGGGCGAAGATGTTTTCAAACCGGTTTCGGCGCTTTCAGGCGGGGAAAAAGGCCGGCTTGCTCTAGCTAAGCTGATCTATTCACAGAAGAACGTTTTGGTCTTGGACGAGCCGACAAATCACCTCGACATCCCGTCGCGTGAATCGCTCGAAAACGCCCTCGAGGAATACGACGGAACGATCATCACCGTGAGCCACGACCGCTTTTTCCTCGACAAGATCGCCAACCAAATGCTCTCGTTCGAAAAAGACGGCAGCGTCGTCAGTTTTGACGGAAACTATACCGATTTTCATGACTGGAAACTGAGCGGAAAAGAATCCGGAATGTCGAGCAAGCCAAGAATTTCCGCACCTGTCGGGTCAGAAGTAAAGCCGTCGGTCGCGTCGAACACACTCAGCAAGAACCAACGCGATAAGATCGAAAAACGCATCGCCGAGATCGAGGCCGAGATCGCCAAGCTTGAAGGCGAGGTTGCCCAACTCTCTGCCGAGATGAGCGCGCCCGAAGTCGTCGCCGATTACACACGGCTTGAAAAGGTCAGCAAAAAATTCCGCGAAAAAGAAAAGCTCGTGCAGAAACGATACGACGAATGGGAAACTGCTTCCAATGAGCTAAAGTAGGCCGACTACCTTCGTGCCGTTAAGTGCATTAAGATTCAATTCTGTAATTCGGAGCTTCTTTTGTGATGATCACGTCATGGACGTGTGATTCACGAAGCCCGGCTGATGTTATTCGGACAAATCTAGCGTTGGTCTGAAGTTCCTTGATCGTTCGACAGCCGGTGTAGCCCATGCCTGCCCGCAGTCCGCCCACCAGTTGCGTGACCATGTCCTGCACGCTGCCTTTGTACGCGACGCGGCCTTCGATGCCCTCTGGTACGAACTTAGAATCAGAGGTGGTTCCTTCCTGTGCGTAACGGTCGCTGGAACCTTTCTTCATCGCGCCGATCGAACCCATTCCGCGATACGTCTTGAAATTTCGTCCCTGGAACAAGATAACTTCGCCCGGAGCTTCTTCCGTTCCTGCAAAAAGAGAACCGATCATTACACAATCAGCCCCAGCGGCGATCGCTTTGGCAACATCGCCTGAAAACTTGACGCCGCCGTCGGCTATGACCGGGACACCTGAGCCTTCCGCAGCTTTTACAGCCTCAGTGACGGCCATTATCTGCGGCACACCGGCACCGGTTACAACGCGGGTCGTACAGATAGAACCCGGCCCGATCCCGATCTTTACGGCATCGACTCCCGCCTTTATCAGTTCTCTTGTGGCATCGGCAGTAGCCACATTGCCCGCGATCAGTTCGATCTCAGGATGCTGACCCTTAATCGCTTTAATTGCATCGATCACGCGCGAACTATGTCCGTGGGCCGTGTCAATTACGATCGCGTCGACGCGTGAAGCGATCAGCTCCTGTGCACGTTCGAGAAAATCACCGGTCGCCCCGATCGCGGCTGCGCAACGAAGCCGCCCTAGATCATCTTTTGCCGCATTCGGGAACTTGATCGCTTTTTGAATGTCTTTGACGGTGATCAAGCCTTTTAGATGGCCATCATCGTCGACCACCAAAAGCTTTTCGATACGATGTTTTTGCAGCTTTACCTTTGCTTCGTCAAGCGTCG
This sequence comes from Pyrinomonadales bacterium, assembly GCA_038256005.1. Classification (GTDB taxonomy): domain Bacteria; phylum Acidobacteriota; class Blastocatellia; order Pyrinomonadales; family Pyrinomonadaceae; genus OLB17. The sequence continues at coordinate 18,235 of JBBSKW010000045.1, read as the reverse complement.
TTCCGACCGGCACAGTGACAAGCGGCTGCGGTGTCATAACTTCGGCGACCGGAATGTCGAAACGCGTTTCGAAACGAAGATCGCGGTTAGTAATTATTCCGGTAAGAAGGCCGGCATTATCGATTACTGGAACTCCGCTGATCTTGTAATGCTCCATTATGTTCAGAGCTTCGGAAACAAGTGCCGATTGATTGATCGTTACCGGATCGACGATCATTCCGGACTCGCTTCGTTTCACCTTGTCGACCTCTTCGGCCTGTTCGGGGATCGAATAATTTTTGTGGATCACGCCGATCCCGCCTTGCTGGGCGAGTGCGATCGCAAGTGAAGCCTCGGTCACGGTGTCCATAGCCGAAGAACACAGCGGAATGTGAAGTTCGATGTTTCTCGAAAATCGCGTCCGCGTATCGACCTCGCCCGGCAAGACTTCCGAATAAGCGGGAACCAACAAAACGTCGTCAAATGTTAAGCCTTCTTTGATATCTTCAATATTCATTGTCGTAATTCCGGTCCTCAAATGCGCGATCTGATATAAAAATGCCCGCAAGGTTATGCAGGCACCAGAACTTATTTGATTGTGAGCTGTTTTTCCAAACGATAGATTACAAAAGTTCGTCCGGAAAATCCATTCGTCACGGCCGGTTTGACGCGGAATTGCCGACGATGGTCGTCGAACGCGGCCGCGGAGTCGGTGCTGGTATACGCACGGGAGTTGCTGACGGTGCCGCTCTATTGGTTGCGGCTGTAGGCGATGGCCTTGGCGTCGGAGTGGCGGTCCCGGTTGCTATTCCGGTCAGTGTCGGTGCCGGCGTTGGCGATGGGGTTTCTGGCGCAACAGCGAACGAACCGCTTTCCCAGATCTGTCGGACGTTATCCTTTGTGATCAATACTATAATCGCATTCCCGCGGGCCGGAACCGGAGGCGAAACGATCTTTTTGCCGTTCAGCGTCAACTCGACCATGCTCGCGAATCCTTTGTAATAGCTGAGCGAAAGTGTTTCTTTAGCAGAATATGACTTCGGCGTTCCGGGAATCACATCGCCGGTAACTTTTTGTCCGTCGGCCGTTGAGACGACGCTAACTTTTTCGGTCAACGCCTTGAATTCAAGATTGATCTCATCGAACGCGGGCTGGGGCGGGGAAGTCACTGACTCAACTGAATTTGAATTAGAAGTGTTCGCGACCGAAGGAACATCAGGCTGATTTTGTAAGTAATTGACAACAAATAAGATGCCGCCTGTCATTAACGCCAAAATTATTCCGGCGAAAATGATCGTCGGGACAATTGAGGAAGAATTATCATCGGTCAGAACTTCGGGTTTGTAAGTTCGAAGCTCGTCCGGGCCGTGGCCTTCGGTCTGAGCAATGATCCTTGAGTAATCCTGAAGGGCCTCATGCTCATCCATGCCAACGAATTTTGCGTACGATTTTACGAAGCCTTTATTGAAAATGCCGCCGGGGAGAGGCTTATAATTGTCGTCTTCGATCGCATTGATATACAGCGGTGAGATGCGCGTTTGTTCCGCAACTTCGCTCGCAGATATGCCACGCTCTTCGCGAGCCTGTCGCAGTTTTTCACCGAGGGTTTGTGACATTTGGTATCGGGACGTTTCGGATTACCGAACCTGACTAACGTGCTAAGTTAATCGTTAAATATAGCTGTCCGGCAGGTTAAATGTCAATCGAACCGATGTTTCAAACTGCATTTGCGAGGGTTTGATTCTTGCCTTTTGAACGTGATAGGTTTAGGCTTTCAACAGTTCGGAAAATTAGATTTCCTATCTGAATTTAAAGAGGCGATTAACATGAGTTTAGAAGCTCTCGGGATGATCGAGACGAAGGGTTTTATTGGAAGCGTCGAGGCTGCAGATGCGATGGTAAAGGCTGCAAACGTTCAACTTGTCGGTAAAGAGTACATTGGGGCAGGCTACGTTACGATCTTTGTTCGCGGAGACGTCGGTGCGGTAAAGGCGGCCACCGATGCTGGTGCGGCTGCTGCTCGCCGCGTTGGGGAGCTGATCAGCGTTCACGTCATTCCTCGGCCGCATAACGAGGTCGAGCGTGTTCTCCCAAAAGGCGGGAACGTCGGCTATAGTCCTGACGAAAAAGCACTTAAGGGCGGCGACGACCGACAACTCTCATCGGGTGAAGGTTCAGGGGCGATCTCTGCCAACGACAAATCCCGAACCCGCAACAAGTAATTTTACAGCCGAAAAAAGCGGAGAATACTAAGGTCGCGTTCGCCGCCTTGACCATCCGCCGATGACCATGGGCGACAAAGATCTCATTGCTCTACAACAAGCACGGGATGCGGTCGAAAGATCGTATCTCGCGTTTCAGGCTGTCTCAAAATTTGATCAGGCAAAGATCGACGCGATATGCGAGGCCATGTCTAGCGCCGCGTTATCCGACGCCGAGCGATTGGGCGTGCTCGCCAACGAAGAAACCGGCTTCGGGCGTGCCCAGGATAAGAAAGAGAAAAACCGCTTTGCTGCCCAAGACGTGTGGTCACATTTTCGGTCGATGAAGACCGTAGGCGTTATTCGCGACGCAGGCGGTATCGTAGAAATTGCAAGCCCCCGCGGCGTGGTTGCGGCGATCATTCCTTCGACCAATCCTACATCGACCGCGATCTTCAAGATACTTATCGCAATGAAGTCGCGGAACACCATCGTGCTTTCTCCGCACCCATCAGCCTCACGATGTATTCAGGAATCTGCGCGGGTAATGCTTGAAGCGGGGATCGGAAAGGGCCTTCCGGCGGATGCGGTCTATTGCATCCAGAATCCGACGATCGAGGGAACCGAAGAGCTAATGAAACACCGCCGGACGGCAGTGATCCTTGCAACAGGCGGCATCGGTCTGGTCCGATCGGCATATTCATCTGGGAAACCTGCATTTGGCGTTGGTCCTGGGAATGTTCCGGTTTTTGTTGAGCGGTCGGCAGATGTCGCAAAAGCGGCAGCAGATATTCTCACAGGCACATGTTTCGATAACGGCACGATCTGCGCATCCGAACAATCAGTTGTTGCGGATGCGCCGATCGAGGCCAGACTGAGAGATGAATTCCGTAAGGGCGGTGGGCATTTTCTCTCACCCGCTGAGGCTGAAGCTGTTGGCAAAATTCTGCTCACACCGCAGCGAACCCTTAACGCCGGAATTGTTGGAAAGTCTGCTGAATATATCGCCAATTTGGCCGGGATAACAGTACCAAGCGGAACCAGATGCTTGATCGCGGATTGTGCCGGCGTGGGCCGTGAGTACCCGTGGTCGATCGAAAAGCTTTCGCCGACGCTCGCCTTCTTTGTTGTTAACGGCGTTGATGAAGGTGCCAAGCGTTGTGAAGAGATCCTTCAATTCGGCGGCATGGGCCACACGGCCGGAATGCACTCGAAAGACCGCGCCGCAGCGATAGAGTTCGGACAAAAAATGCCGGCGTCGCGTGTTGTAATAAATTCGCCTACGACTCACGGTGCCATAGGCCTTACGACTGACCTCGCGCCTTCGATGACGCTCGGTTGCGGTTCGTGGGGCGGCAATGTTACTTCGGACAACGTTTCGCCCATCCATTTGATGGATATCAAACGGGTCGCGTTTGAAACAAAACCGATCAACATTTCGAAACCTGAAAGGAGTACAGAACGGCCGTACTCGCCGGAAGACGTAGGTTCGAGAAAGGCCAATATTTCCCGTGAAAAGATCGCGTCGATCGTAGATCAATTTTTGAGCAAGAGGATCTCAAGAACGCAAGAAGAAGACGTCGATGTTAGGGTGCCCTCGGTGCAGGAAGCGCCGTCCCCGGTTAAGACGATAATTCATGAACTCCGGCCGCAGTCTTTGACCGAAAATGGCGACGCACGAATTGCGGTCCCGTTCGTAAGTGAGTCAGATGTTCGTGTGGCGATCGACAGTGGTAGCAAGATCTACATAAACGCAAAAACGATCTTGACGCCGTCGGCACGTGATCTTGGTGAAGAAAAGGATATTTTCGTCCGTGTATAGCGATCGTGGCAAGTAACATAACAAAAGTTTTCTTTATAATATTTACGTTTGCAGGCATCTGTCTCGGGCAAACTATCGTCCACGAGCGTCCATCCGATGGACCAAACTTCCCACTCTCTTATGGAATTGTGGTCGATAATTCCGGTTCGTTGCGGCTACGACTGGAACGGGTGATCAAATTGGTAGGACAGATCGTTGCGGCGAATGCGAGCGGCGACGAGGCGTTTCTTGTGACATTTGTTGACTCTGACAAGATCGTTGTAAGACAGGAAATGACAACGGAGCAAGAGCTGTTGATGGATGCTGCGGATAATATGTTTATAGAGGGGGGAAAGACCGCCATTCTCGACGCGCTCAATCTGTCGCATGGTTATTTGCAAGAGAATTCGGCGGGTACTGAACGGCTGAAGCGATTAATATTAATAACGGACGGTGACGAACGTTCGAGTCGGGCCAAACTGCCGGACCTGCTTACCAATCTAAAGGATGCAAAGATCAGCGTTTTTGTGGTCGGTATTTCCGATCTTAAACTCGAAACTAAATTGATCGATCGTTTGGCAAAAGAGACAGGCGGAAAGGCGTATTTCCCGAAGACGACTGCGGAACTCGAAGCTGCGGCGGTTTCGATAGCTCGCGATATGCGAATGCCTAACTAAGAAATGACGAAAACAAAGGTAACAGAGAGCATTTGCAACGTTTGCGGCATTGACGTCCGCGACGGTTCGCAGTTCTGTTATAACTGCGGTTCGTCGGTTGCAGCATTGAAGGACGCGGTTGAAGTTTCGCAAAAGAACAATGGGTTCGAGGCAAGTGATTTGACGACCAAGGGCTCCGTGCAAAATGCGGCGGAACCTCAAAAAGTGGCCGTCAAATCAGATGAGAGTAATAGCGAGGCCCGGCGGCGACCTAAGAAGCGTACGATCGCTCCGAAGGAAGTTGCTTGGGTTGAACCGGAAGGCGTCGGCGTCCGGTTCTTGTTGACCACGATATTGCTTGCGTTACTAACGACAACATTGCTGGTTTTGGCGTTCTACTTTAGATAACCGATACTGATGGAACTGGTTATACTAATTTTCTTCGGCGCGGTGATCGGTGGAGCAGGTCTCCTAGGGCTGTTTATACTTTTCTGGTTCTTACGGAAGCGGCGACGAAAATAATTATTCACGGCGGGAATCACTTTATGCAGGCACTTGGAATGGTTGAATGTTTTGGCTTCGTCGCGATGATCGAGGCGGCGGATGCAATGGTGAAGGCCGCAAATGTAACGCTTGTCGGTTACGAAAAGGTTGATGCCGGATTGGTTACAGCGATAGTTCGAGGAGAGGTCGGTGCCGTAAAGGCTGCGGTCGATGCCGGAGCGGCAGCTGCACGCAGGGTTGGAACTGTCACGGCGGTCCACGTTATTCCGAGACTTCATGCCGAGGTCGAGGACGGCATCCCTGTAATCGCAACCGGCGAAACGAATCGGAAAAAAATCTCCGGTTCAGTTCCCGAATAATAAAGATCCGGCCCGATTCTGTATCTGGCCGGATCTCAAAAAGTAATACCTATTCTTCAATTCTTTACAGGCTGCACAGCCTTTTGTAAAACAGGTTCGCCACCATCTTTACCTGCCGTCCGGCCTGAGCGAGTTACTGCAATTCGCTTTTCCTTGTTGGGTCCGTCATTTACCACGACCCTGATATTTCTAAAAGTCCCGTCATTCTTCTCATTAGTAGGCAAATAGCCGATCGAATATTGAGTTCGCAATTCGCTCGAAATATCCCTTGCGATGTTATTTAGTTCTTCAACACCGTTCGGGAAATACGCCCGCCCGCCAGTGTCCGTCGCGAGCTTTTCCAGGAACGTCCGAGCTTTCGATTGATCACTCTTCTGGATGAAATTTCCCTTGTCGTCAAGGTCTTTTACAAATCCGATCACGTAGATCTGCACACTTGTTTCGCTCAAAAGCTGAAACAACTGCTTTTCTGAATAATAGCTTGCCCGATCCTCGCCATCGGTGATCAAGATCAAAGCCCGACGTTTGCCGTCGTCGCCATTCGCCGACTTTTCATAATCGGTAACGCGGTCGGCAGCAAGATATATTGCGTCTCGGAGAGCTGTCTGTCCGCCGTCAATATGCAAATTTTCGAGGGCGTACTCCAGATCGTCTTTATTCGGCGTAAAGTCCTGCAAGATCTCGATCTTGTCGCGGCCAACAAAGCGGATAACACTTGATTCGTCGGCAGGCTTGTTGGTGCCGATCAGAATCTTGCTTGCCTCGATCACTTTTTCGATCTGCGAACGAAGCGAGCCCGAGTTGTCGATCACCAAGGAGTAGTTGGTCGGAACCTCAGACTGAGAGAAGAAATCTATTTCCTGCAAAACATTGTCTTCGTATATCTTAAATTCACCGCGTTTCAAGTTTCCGATCGGCCGGCTAAATCGGTCGACAACGCGAGCATTGATGTTCACAAGCTCCGTTTCGATCTTTATAACTTCACTATCTTCCGATATACGTGGCGTCGGCGTTGGTGCGGGATTCGAAGTGGTGGCCTGACCGAAAGCTGATAATGAAAGAAAGAGCCCAGCTGCTATCGTGAGAACGGCCAGGTACGAAATTGATCGTAATTGTTGGACTTTGCTTTGCATTTATCTATACGTCGTTGCCGGAGTGGCGTAATAACCCTCGCGACTTCGGACTGTTAGACGCGGAAGACCGCGTGGAGGTTTGACACGAACTTTCACTTTTCTCCATTTCCCATCCGGCTGAAAATCGTCAGGAGTATACCCGATCGAATACTGGTGACGCAATTCAAGGGCGATCCGCTCGAATATCTCATCCAGCTCAACGCTATTGTTAGGATAAAAGGCCTTACCGCCGCTGACCGACGTTAGTTCATCGAGAAACGCCTGTCCCTGAAGACCGATCGTACTACCGGCATCGCCGCCGTCAATTATGCCGACCGCATAAGTTACAACGTCCGACTCTTTCATTAATCGTCGGACCTCACCGAAATTAAACCTAGACGAGTTATCCTGACCGTCGCTGATGATTATCATTGCCCGTTTTTGATGGGTTCCGCGGGTCACGCGTTCAAGGCCGAGGTAGACCGCGTCGTAAAGAGCGGTGTTCTGTCTTGGTTGAACTAAGGTTAGCTTTCGGAGCAGTGCTTCGCCGTCTCGTGTGCGGTCCATCAATAGCTGCGCTCGGCTGTTGAATGCGATCAGGAAATATTCGTCGTTAGGATGGCTTGTATCTATGAACCGTTTCAGTGCGTTTCTCGCTTTGGCGATCTTTTCGCCACTCATCGAACCCGAGACATCGAATATAACACCAACGGAAACCGGTGCGTCACTGTCGCTAAAAAAAGTGATCTCTTGTTCTTTATTGTTATCTTGAATGGTAAAAGCGTTCTTCGAGAGACCCGAAACATAGCGGCCGTAAAGGTCAGTAACCGTAAGGGTCAGCGTTATTAAATCGGTTCTTACAGCAATCGGCCGGTCAGGGTTGTTTTCGTCCGGAGGCGTTGGCTGCGGCTCTTGTGCACCAACTGAAAGGGAAGAAAGCCCTATCAAAAGGGAAAGCGCCGAACTAAAGCCAATTTTGGCGAAACGGCCACGAATAACAGACCCAAAAAATGCCATAAATGTCTCCGAACGGGAACGGTTCTAATTCTAGGGAACGTAACACTAAACAGCAAGATAAATATAAGATGCATCTAACGTTTTGTTAGTTGTTTTCGCGGTCGAAACTTGTTCGGTTTCACAACTTGCAACTTACCTAGCGAATTTGCGTGATATAATTTCGTGACAGTAGGATGTTTTGCTCCGTCTACTGGGAAATTCGCTACATTTCGAATTGATCGATTCAAGTTATGTCTGAATTTGTATGTCGGCTTGGTACGCCTTCGGGCGAGGTCGTAACCAAGATAATTGAAGCCTCGGCGGCCGACGAGGCTCGATTCGCTCTGGAACGTGAAGGTTTTCGTGTTTTTTCGATTACGAATGCTGCGGGCGGGCTGTCGTCGTATCTTCCGTTTGGCTCGGGCGGAGGCAAGGCCCGGATCAAGCAATCCGATTTCCTATTATTTAATCAACAGCTTTCGGCCTTGTTGAGAGCCGGTATTCCTGTCTTGCAATCTATCGAGCTTTTGAAAACACGTTCGACTTCGAATTCTCTTCGAGAAATTCTCGCGGATGTCGAAGAAAGGATCAAGAGTGGATCATCTCTTTCCGAAGCGTTTGAAGCACAAGGCGTTTTTCCGCGGATCTACACAGCGTCGATCCTTTCCGGTGAAAAGAGTGGTGCTCTCGACGATGTATTGATGCGTTATGTCGAATATCTTCGCCGAAGCGTAGGGCTCGCCAGAAAGCTTCGTGGTGCGTTGGCGTATCCGATCTTTTTGATGGCTGCAGCGGTGATCATGGTGGCATTCCTAACGATGTACATCATTCCGCAGATGTCCACGCTCTTCCGCGGATTGAGCGCGAATCAGGGCTTACCGACGATCACCCTTGCTGTGCTGGCTCTCTCAAACTTCATGGCGGGCAACGCGCTGTGGCTGCTTCCAACTTTGTTTATCGTTGGGTTTGGAATATACGCATGGCTGAGGACGGACAGCGGAAAGCTGCGGCTTCACAGATTCCTTTTGAAATTACCTATCGCCGGGCAGCTCATTCGCCAAATGGCGACCGCACAGCTCGCTCGGTCCGTTTCAACGCTACTTTCGGGCGGAATTACCGTTCCTGATTCTTGGGAAGTCGCCTCGCAAGCTCTCAATAATTTGGAATTGCGGCAGCGAAGCCAGGCAGTTTTGCCGTTGATCCGCGAAGGCCGCGGCTTTACCGAAGCTCTCGAAAAAGCAGATTGGATCCCGCCGCTCGGGCTCGACATGATCGGGATCGGCGAACGTTCGGGAAGTCTCCGCGAAATGATGGACGAAGTTGCCATTTTTTACGATGCCGAGGCCGAAGTGAAACTTGAACAGTTAACAACGCTTTTAGAACCGGTAATTCTTGTCATAATGGCGGCAATTATTCTGGTCATCCTGCTCGCTATTTATCTACCAATCATTGATACAATCTCGTCAGGTCCGATGGGCGGCCGGCGATCGTAAAGCTTTTAAAATGAACGAACAACAAACCGTGACAACGAACGTCTCTTCACCAAAGATAGAATTAGCGGATTTTCTCGAGAATGAACCGCCCGAGGTTGTCGAGGCAAAACAGTTAGCGAAGCGCTATCGGTTGCCGTACATCGATCTATTGCCGCCCGATGCGGATTCGCCGATCGATTACGAAGAGTTGGCGAAGATTCCGGTTGAAATGATGCTTCGAAATCATTTCGTGCCGCTCAAGCGCGAAGGTCACGATCTTCACGCGGCGATGGCCGATCCGACGAATCTCGAACGCCTTGACGAGATGGAGAACGCCTTAAACGTTCGCATCGTTCCGTACATCGCGACGCAAGGTGCGATCGACGTAATTCTAAAGCGAGGCGACGCTACGCAGCGAGTTCTGCAGGAAGGGGCTTCGGGTTTCAAGATCTCGCTCGTAAAGGAAACGGATCAAGGCGAAGAGGTCTTGGATCTTGATCGGCTGGCGTCTGATTCCGACATGTCGCCGATTATCAAGCTCGTCGATACCATCGTTTACAACGCAATGGAATCGCGCGCTTCGGATATTCATATTGAGGCAGGGGACCGCGATGTTCGCGTCAAATTTAGGATAGACGGTGCTCTCTATGCAAAGGTCGATCCGATCGACATCGCATATCACCAAACGTTGGTTTCACGTATAAAGGTAATGTCCGAACTGGACATCGCCGAACGCCGGATTCCGCAAGATGGCCGTTTTCGTGTTCGCTACAAAGGAAGAACGGTCGATTTCCGTGTTTCGATCTTGCCCTCGGCGTACGGCGAAAACTGCGTGATTCGTATCCTCGATAAAGAACAGATCTCGGAAGAATTTAAAAATCTGAGCCTTGATGTTGTTGGCTTCGATCCGGAAGACATCCAGCGTTTCCGTATTTATATCAAAGAGCCGTACGGAATGGTCCTGGTCACAGGCCCGACTGGTTCGGGTAAAACGACTACGCTTTACGGAGCTCTGAACGAGATCCGCAATGACGAAGATAAGATCATTACTATCGAAGATCCGGTCGAGTATCAGTTACAGGGAATAATGCAGATTCCCGTGAACGAAAAGAAAGGGCTGACATTTGCCCGAGGTCTGCGTTCGATCTTGCGTCATGATCCCGACAAGATAATGGTCGGAGAAATTCGTGATGAAGAAACTGCGCAGATCGCCATCCAATCGGCGCTGACCGGCCATCTTGTTTTTACGACGGTCCACGCCAACAATGTTATCGACGTTATTGGCCGGTTTATCAACATGGGCGTTGAGCCTTATAACTTTGTTTCGGCTCTCAATTGTGTCCTCGCACAGCGTCTTGTCCGGCTGCTTTGCCCGGTTTGTAAACGAATTTACGAACCGACTGACGAAGAGATATTTGAATCTGGAATGCGTCCTGAAGAGCACCGCGATCGCGTCTTTTATCGTAACGTCGGCTGCGACGCCTGTAACCACACCGGTTATCGCGGACGAACAGCGATACATGAACTTCTAGATATGTCGGATGCGATCCGAGAGATGATCATCGAACGCCGACCGGGTTCCGAGATACGCCGCCAAGCTGAAAAAGAAGGTCTTTCGAGCCTTCGCGAATCTGCGGTCAAGAAAGTGTTTGCCGGGCATACGACGCTGCATGAGATCAATCGGGTTACGTTTGTTGAGGAAGTGAAGGCACAATAAAGAACGTTTTCGTTACTTATTTCTATTTAAGGATCTCTCGATAGACCGCCGGATCGACGTTCCCGCCTGTCGCGACGACGCAAACACGTTTCCCATAAAACAATTCGCGTTTTTCAAGAATGGCGCCTAGTGAAAGTGCGGCGGTCGGTTCAACCTTCAAATTTGCCAAATTGAAAAGGATTCGGACGCTTTCGACTATTCGTTCTTCCGGAACTTCGATAATATCCTCGACCCCGTCCTTGATTATCGCCCAGTTCAGGTTTCCAAGTGAAAGTGTTCGAGTGCCGTCAGCAATAGTCTGAGGTTCTGATTCGTTCGCGATAAGGTGGCCTTCTCGAAGCGAACGTGCGGCGTCATTCGCCATCAAAGGCTCAGCTCCATAGACTTTTGTAAATTTACCGTTCCGGCAAAAGCTTTCGATAGTTCCGGAGATTAAGCCACCGCCACCAACAGGAATTATGACAGCGTCGAAATCCTTGGTTGCCAGTTCGTCACCTAAAGTCGAATTACCGTCAATGACGAATTGATCGTCATATGCACTCGCGATGTAAGCGTTTGGCCGTTCGGCCGAAAGTTGTTTGACGCGTTCCGCTCGACTGACCTTATTTACGTCGATCAGATCCGCGGTCGCACCAAACGATCGCACAGCATCAACCTTAACCTTCGCCGAATTGCTCGGCATTATAACGGTACATTTCTTCCCAACGAGTTTACATGCATACGCCAAGGCCTGCCCGAAATTCCCGGACGACACACCGATGATCTCATCATTGGGCACGTTCAACGCAACGTTATACGCGGCTCTGAACTTAAAACTGCCGGTGTGCTGAAACGTTTCCGAGGCGATCGTAATGTTGAGACCAAGGTGTTCGCGGAGTTTGGACGATTCGATAAACGTTGTCGGCCTAATGGCTTCGAGCAGAGTTTGATGGTTCATATTCATAGTTTAGAATCACTACAGAAGGAATCTACCACAGAGGGCACAGAGAAACACAGAAAAGCTCTGAGCTTAAACTCAGTTCCTGATATCAGTGTCCTCTGTGATCTCTGTGGTGAAGAATAATGGCAAATGCGAAGTTTGGAATGGTCGGGCTTGGAACGATGGGCCGCAACTTTCTGCTGAATGTGGCGGACAGCGGTTTCGCGTGCGTCGGGTATGATCTGGATGCTGAGAAAAGGGAATTGCTGCTCGCAGAGGGAAAAGATTGGGACGTTTCTGCCGCCGAAACCCCTGCCGATCTTATCTCAAAGCTCGAAGTTCCGCGCGTAATCATGCTTCTGGTTCCTTCCGGCCCGATCGTTGATTCGGTTATCGCAGAGCTTTTGCCTCATCTTGAAAAAGGCGATCTAATCATCGATGGCGGCAACTCGCACTTCGCCGACACTGAAAGACGCGAAAAGTACTTCGCGGAAAATTCCATAGGCTTTCTCGGCGTCGGCGTCTCCGGCGGCGAAGAAGGAGCGCGGTTCGGACCGAGCATTATGCCCGGCGGCGATCCGGATTTTTACGCCCGCGTCGCGCCCATCTTCGAGAGCGTTGCGGCAAAGGTCGATGGCGAACCCTGCGTTGCGTATATGGGCACGGGTTCGGCCGGGCATTTTGTAAAGATGGTCCACAACGGCATCGAATACGGCCTGATGCAGATACTTGCCGAGACATACGATTTTATGCTCCGTGTGTTGAAGATGGATTACCGCGAGATGTCCGACACCTTTTCCGAATGGAATAGATCCGAGATCAATTCCTATCTCGTCGAGATCACAGCTGAGGTTCTAAAAAAAGAAGACGCCGAAACCGGAAAAGCTCTGGTCGAAATGGTGCTCGATAAAGCGGCCCAAAAAGGGACAGGAAAATGGACCTCGCAGGCCGCGATGGACCTCGGCGTACCGATCCCGACGATAGATTCGGCTGTTTCGATGCGACAGATTTCCGCGCAGAAAGAAACGAGAATAAAGATCGCCGAAAAGATCGGCTGTAAAACTGTTCCGGAAGCCAATCAGCAAAGAGCGAACGGCGAAACCGTCAGCAGCGAACGCGAGACGGGACCGAAAGCCGCTCGGACGGAAAAGGAAGTTGAGACGAAGGCGAGCCGGCAGCAAAGCGGAGACATATCTAATGCGGAAAGTTCCGAAGGCGGCTTGTTAGACGCTTCGCCATCGCAGAACAAAGAAGTCAGAGATGAATTTAACACCGACCGCGTTACTTCGCTCGAACAATTAAAAAACACTTTGCTTAGCTCATTTATAGTTACCTATGCCCAAGGGCTTTCTATGCTCCAGGTCGCTTCGGCGGAAAAGAAATACGGCATGGATCTCGCTGAAATAGCAAGAATTTGGCGCGGCGGATGTATTATTCGCTCCGCGCTTCTCGAACAAATACGCGCCGCTTGTACTGCAGATCCTGACCTGCCGAACTTAATTCTAAATGACGATTTCGCACAGTTACTCGTTAAAAATAGCGCCGACTGGCACACGATCATCGGCGGTTTTTCGCGCAGCCGCATCCCGTCGCTCTGTCTTTCGTCCGGTCTCTCGTATTTCGAAGCGTTCCGCTCCGCCCGCCTCCCCGCTAACCTGATCCAGGCCCAACGGGATTTCTTTGGTGCCCACACATATCAGCGAACGGATAAAGAAGGCGTTTTCCACACCCCAGATTGGTAAACACTTTCCGTAACTTTGTTTTGTTAATGGTTTTATCTCGTGGTTAGAATCTTATCGTTCCCAAGATCCTTAAGCAGGCGGTGCTGAATTGCTAATGGCTAGTCACGATCTCCCAGGCACCTTCCGTCTTTAGCAATTTACTCATCAGGGCGGCGTGGACGGCGTGGCCGCTTTTCTCGGCGGTGATCTTACCTTGCATCGGCATTCCGAGAAGAGCGACGTCGCCGATTATGTCGAGAATCTTGTGGCGGACGAATTCGTCGTCAAAGCGAAGCGGTGTCGCATTCAGCATTCCGTCCTGTGTTAGAACTATCGCATTGTCGAGAGAACCGCCAAGGGCGAGGTTTGCTTTCCGGAGCATCTCGATCTCGTGAGTAAAACCAAACGTTCGTGCCGATGCGATCTGCTTTCCGAACGAGCCGTTGTCCATCACAAAATGAAAGCTTTGCCGTTTGATGAACGGATGCGGAAAATCGATCACGCATTCGATCTCAAATTTGTCTGATGGTTCGACTGACATTTTGCGATCTTGTTCTTCGAAATCGACCCGCTTCAGAACTTTCAATATCCGTTTTCGAGCGTTGAGCTCGCGAACCCCGGCTTTGCTGATCAGATCGATCCAATTTTCGCTTGAGCCGTCGAGGATCGGTATCTCAATATTGTCGAGTTCGACAAAGCAATTATCAATTCCCGATCCACGAAGAGCCGAAAGCAGATGTTCGCATGTTGAAAGCACTACGCCACGTCGCATCAACGTGGTCGCGTAGGAACAATGCGAAATATACTCTACTGAGGCGGGAATCTCGAAATTATCAAGATCCGTTCGGACGAAGATATAACCAGTGTTCTCGGGTGCCGGTTTCAACTTCAGATTGACATTAACACCCGTATGAAGCCCTACACCCTTGATCTTTACTGCTTTTGAAATTGTGGTCTGGTTCATTGCTATACCATTTGTTGCTACAAGACGTGTGCCATTCCAATCATGACCCAACTTGCAACGAAAATGGGATTTCCAAAGAGTTGCGAGAGATGAAGTGTTGCGTTTACGCGACAGTCGGTAGCCGAATTTACTAATGTTAGATTAGGAATTACAATTGTCAGATAAGTTATGGCAATTCAGACTGCGGGTCAAAAGACCGCAAAAGCAACTAAATTAAGGATCGAGAATCAGTCTACGATCGATCTACCGAAGGGCTCTGAAGAACATCTAAAGAAGGTCTTGGATTATCTGCCGATCGAGCATATGCGGGGCCTTGAAAAGATCAGACTCGTAGATTTTATAAACGATCCTCGGTTGAAGAACATGGATGTGCCGATCAAGGGCGATCTTCCAGGGCTTTATCACCCGCGTGTTCAGAATCAGAATGGCTGGCTTGAAATGTCTGTGGGTGCGTTGCTGCAGCCTACCGAAGGTTTTGCAAAACGCTGGATGGCCAAGAGTTCGTTCAAGGCGAATATCGCCGGGCTGGTCTTTTCGCTAGTCGGCCAGCATTATTTTCTAACATTAAAACACTCGGTCAAGAAACAGAATTTGGAACCACAGATCCGTCAATACGCGGAAAAGAATTTACGGGCGTGGAGCGAAGAACAAAATAGGGATAGCTTCCGTGCAAAGCTGTTTAAGCCGATCCGCCCTTTGGTCGAACGTTGGGCGAAATGGCTCAACAAAAAGGCTGCACAAGCTCAAAAGAAATCATAGAAAGTTATGGCATTTTTCTTAGTCAAACAGGAGCCAGAATCTTATTCTTTTGATGAATTTCAAAAGGACAAGACCACGGATTGGACCGGCGTGCGGAATTATCAAGCGCGTAACACGATGCGTGAAATGAAAAAGGGCGATGACGTTCTTTATTATCATTCCGGCGGAGAGAAAGCTGTGGTCGGATTTGCGACGGTTTCGAAAGAGCCATTTCAAGATCCAACGGCCGGTGAAGAGACGTGGATCGCAGTAGAATTAAAAGCCGGGAAAAAGTTCAAGAATCCTGTTTCGCTTGCTCAAGTAAAAGCCGAATCTAAACTTTCTGAGACCTTGCTGGTTCGCAATTCTCGGATCTCGGTAATGGCATTGACCAAATCCGAATACGATCAATTGGTAAAAATGGGCAATTAGTCCAGAACAATTCCGAAAACTTTCCCTATGCACAAAGAAGCCGTTGCCCGCTATAACGCCCTGCTTGATGACCAAGAACTTGCCACGGCATCGTTCGATGCGCTTCAGGAAGGGCTTACCAAAAACCGACTGATATTCGGTGGACGTCCGCTTTCGCCATATCTTCGGCCGCATTTTATTACTGCGGATGATTGGGTTCGCGTGAAGGCGATCTGCGAGACGATCTGGAGCGCACTTCAGAAAGTAAAAGACGCCGCTGTTAATGATGAAGCCATTCTTGATGAACTCGGGATCACTGAGATTGAAAAGGAATTGGTGAAGATCGATCCGGGTTATTCACAAGTCTCGCCCACAGCACGTCTCGATTCTTTTCTGACTGATACGACCTACAGTTTCGTTGAACTAAACGGCGAGAGCCCGGCAGGTATCGCTTATGCCGATTCAGCGGCCGAGATCTTCAAGGCTCTTCCGGTGATGCAGCGTTTTGCCGAGGAATATGAAGTGACCGGACTTTCCGGTAGGGACAAACTGCTCGACGTCTTGATCAGTTGTTGGAACGAATTCTGTGGGGGCGTGGCCGAGCGAAAACCGGTGATCGCGATCGTCGACCTGAAGGATCTGCCTACTCAACAGGAGTTCGAACTTTTTCGCGATTACTTTCAAGAGCAGGGTTATGATGCTTTGATCTGTTCGCCGCATGACCTCGAATTCGACAACGGAAAGCTTTATTTCGGCGGTGTTGTGATCGACGTAGTTTATAAGCGTCTGCTTGTAAATGAATATCTACCGATCATAAACGAAGCTCCAGCGTTGTTAGACGCTTATCGTGCCGGAGCCGTTTGCATGGTCAATAGTTTTCGCGGAAAACTAGTGCATAAGAAGGCGATCTTTGCTCTGCTAACAAACGAACGGTATTCACATTTATTCAACGAAGCCGAGCTTGCAGCAATCGAAGCGCACGTGCCGTGGACTCGAAAGTTTCGTGCGGAGAAAACGGTCAATAAAGGGGAAGAGGTCGATCTCGTTGAATGGACACGTACGAACTCATCCAAACTCGTCTTAAAGCCGAATGACGATTACGGCGGGCACGGGATCTATATCGGTTGGAATGCGTCAGAGTCGGAATGGAACGAAGCGATCGAAGTCGCTCTTAAAGATGGCGACTACCTTGTCCAAGAACGCGTCAGTACCGCGAAGGAACAGTTTCCGATGGTCTTTGATGAGCAAGGAAAGTGGGGAATAGTCGAACAGCTCGTTGATCTCGATCCGCTGCTTTTTAACGGCGTGGTCGGCTCGGCTTTTACTCGGCTATCATCAAACGAACTCGCGAACGTGACGGCCGGCGGCGGAATGGTGCCCACGTTTATTATTTCGAAAAAGTAAAGATAAGGCGGAATCTCTGCCCACGACACAAGCAATAGGAATGACAGATCAAAGTACTCCGACCCGCCTTCGCAAACTCACTGAAGATTATATTCGTCTCGAGCACAAGCTAATGCTCGGCGGCGGCCCCGAAAAGATCGAGAAGATCCACAAACAGGGAAAGCTAACGGCTCGTGAGCGTATTGCTCTCCTGCTTGACGCTGATTCTTTTTCTCAAGAAATCGGGTTGCTTGTCGCCTACGACGAGTACAATGGCCAGGCTCCTGCGGCTGCAGTCGTAACGACGGTCGGAAAGATCCACGGGCGCGAATGCGTTATCGTTGCAAACGATTCAACAATAAAAGCAGGTGCTTGGTACCCGGAAACTATAAGGAAGATCCTTCGCGCGCAGGAAATAGCGATGCGAAACCGCGTGCCGATCATTTATCTCGTTGATTCAGCGGGCGTAAATCTTCCTTATCAAGGCGGCGTCTTTCCGGGACAATATGGGGCGGCACGCATTTTCTATTACAACTCGATAATGCGGAAATATCTAAAGGTGCCGCAGATCGCAGCCGTGATGGGAATGTGCGTTGCGGGCGGCGCTTATTTGCCGGCATTGTCCGACGTTATCTTAATGGTCGAAGGAACTTCATTCATGGGATTGGGCGGCGCGAACCTTGTGAAAGGTGCGACAGGCCAGGTTATCGATAACGAAACGTTAGGCGGAGCGATGACGCATAATTCAATTTCAGGTGTCGCTCATTACCGCACTAAGGACGAAAAGGAATGCATCGAAAAAATTCGAGCACTGGTCGCGGAATTGCCTTCGCCGGAAACAAGTTGTGTTTCGAAGATCGCGAGCCGGGAGCCCGCAAGCGACAGCGGCGAGCTTTACAAATTACTTCCCGAAGATCATCGGGCTCCCTACGATATGCACGCCGTTCTAAACACTTTTCTAGACGCCGGTGGCATCGATGAATTTCAGGCCGATTTTGCAAAAGAGATGATCTGCGGTACGGCCCGCATTGGGGGCATTCTTGTTGGCGTAATCGCAAATTCCCGTGGAATGTCGAAAGGAAAATCCGGAACCCCGCCGCGATTTGGCGGGATCGTCTACACAGAATCGGCTGAGAAGACGGCCTATTTTATTGAAAACTGCGATCGTCACGGTACGCCGCTCTTATTCGTGCAAGACGTTTCGGGATTTATGGTCGGTGCCGAGGCGGAACACAGCGGAATCATTCGTGCAGGTGCGAGATTTGTCGAAGCTATGGCGACAGCGAAAGTGCCAAAATTGGT
>JBBSKW010000044.1:0-21187 GCA_038256005.1 Pyrinomonadales bacterium | reverse complement strand
AGGCTAGGCGCGCTTAGCGGCGATCGTCTGAAATGTCTCGGCGTCTTTAGTCATCGTAATGTTGTTGAAAAAGACGTATGCCAGTTTATCTGATGGGAGCATGGTCGCGAGTTCTTCGAGCTCTGAGTCTTCGTATTCGTACCGCCAACGGACGCGTCCATGAAGCCGATAATAACAACGTTCGGGAGTCACGCTCGCTCGGGAAAAGGGATCGACCGTGTGCCATAGATCGTGCGATTCACAAATGCCGCGGATCACCTCATCGGACCATTCGCCGCGGGGTTCCCAACAAAGGTTTAAGCTGTCTCGATCGATCTTCGTGAAGAATTTCTCGATGTTCTTAATGTTCTTTTTTGTCGGTTCAAAGCTCGCGGGACACTGAAACAAAACGGTCCGAGCCTCGAGAGCTTTCGCACATGCGCGAGTTATATTCCAGGCTTCGCGAACTATGTCAGTTAGTTTGAAAGACCCTGCGTCAGCCAATTCTTTTTCGGTCAATTTTCGGCGAAGGCGTTTAAAGGTCGGGCTGGTCGATTCGTGGGTGATCAGTTGCCAGGCTTTTAGCGTGAACTCGAAATCCGCGGAAACCGTTTGCCGCCAGCGTTCGAGTGTTTTGATCTGCGGCGGTTGATAGAACGTATGCTGGATTTCGACCGTCGATAAACGCTCGGCATACGCATCTTTGTTAAGCCTGAAACCGCATGTGCCTACCTTCAGTTCATTCATATATTTCGGGCACTTCGGGCAGCATAGTCTCGTCCAGTACTTAAACATAAGACTTACTTCTGAATCCCGTAGTATTACGTCATACACTAGAAGCTTTATTTTTCGCGCGTCTGACGATAGTATCCTGTAAACATATGGAATTAACAGTCGGCATTACCGGAGCTTCGGGAACTATTTACGCACTTCGCACAGTGCAGTTACTCGCGGCGAGCGGTGTTGTGGAAACGGTCAATCTGATAATGTCCGGAACCGCAGCGACGGTTGCTCAGGTCGAACTCGGCGTAAATCTAAAAGATCCGAATAACGAAAAGATAAACGAATGGCTCGGGTTGCCTTCGGATTCAAAAGTGATCCGTTTCTGGCGGCTCGATAATCTTGCGGCAAAGCCTTCGTCCGGTTCCAACAAACAGGCGGGAATGATCATTGTGCCGTGTTCGATGGGCACTCTCGGTGCGATCGCTAGTGGTGCAGGAACAAATTTGATCCATCGGGCGGCCGATGTTTGCCTTAAGGAACGGCGGAAATTAGTAATTGTTCCCCGCGAAACGCCGTACAATTCCATTCATCTTGAAAACATGCTCAAGCTTTCAAATGCCGGAGCTCAAATTCTTCCCGCAAGTCCGGGCTTCTACCACCGTCCTACATCTATCGAGGCGCTTGTCGAGCATCTCTGTTTCCGTATTTTGGATCAGTTCGATATTCCTCATTCTAAAAGATCACAATGGACCGGCGACGAGGTCGCCGATGAATAGCCGTATGAAGATATTGAGTTTATTTTTGATCGGCGCGACGTTAGCCGTTGCAGCTTTTGCCCAGGAAAGATTCGTCAAGCCGGTGGATGAAGCATCAAAAGATGCATCGTTCCTCGCATTTCGTACGAAGTTGATAGACGCGGTAGAGCGAAAGGATCTTAAGTATGTGAAAAGCATAATGGATCCGAAGATCGAGTTAAGCTTTGGCGGGCATTCGGGACTGAAAGACTTTGATGAACTATGGAAAAACAAGGCTGAATTTTGGCAGGAGCTGTCTTTCGTCGTCAATAACGGCGGGCGATTTGTTGGTGAGGGACGAAGCAAAATGAGCTCGTTCACTGCTCCTTATTTATTCAGCGACATGCCCGAAGATCTGGATCAATTTGAATATCACGCGATCTTCGGAAGCAACGTAAACGTTCGCGAGCAGCCAAACCCGAACGCGAAAGTTGTCGCCCAGCTTTCGTACAACATCGTGAAGATCGACAATGAAGCGACGATAAACCGGAAGACCGGACCGGGTGAATGGGACCTCAAGCCAGACTGCTACAAGATCGAATCGCTTGGCGGCGTGAAAGGGTGGGTGAAAGCTGAGTTTGTCCGCAGCCCGATCGATTACCGTGCCGGTTTCGAAAAGAAGCGTGGTGTTTGGAAAATGACATTTTTTATCGCGGGAGATTAATGACTGATCCTATCGAGAGATTTTCCAATCGTGTCGCCAACTACGTGAAATATCGGCCGGGTTATCCGACCGCGATGATGGACTTTTTTCGTGATCGACTCGGTTTGACGCAGAGTTCGATCGTCGCCGATATCGGTTCGGGCACTGGGCTTTCAGCGAAGCCGTTTTTGGAAAATGGCAACACGGTTTTCGGCGTTGAACCAAATGCCGCAATGCGTGAAGCGGCTGAAGAATTCTTGAAAGATTTTTCGAATTTTAGAAGCACTGATGGAACATCGAGTGAAAGCACGCTGTCAGAAGATTCTGTCGATCTGATCGTCGCGGCCCAAGCATTCCACTGGTTCGAGCCCGAAACAACTCGCCGTGAATTCAAACGAATTTTAAAGCCCGGCGGATACGTCGCATTGATCTGGAACGAGCGGCACACCGATTCGACACCGTTCCTGAGCGAATACGAGCAATTACTGCTCAAGTATGGCCGTGATTATGCGGAGGTTCGGCACGAACAGATCAATGAACAGGTGCTGTCGGCGTTCTTTCACGCGGAATTTGATAAAACTTCGTTCCCGAACGAGCAAGAGTTTGGTTTCGAGGGGTTGAAAGGGCGATTGCTTTCTTCATCATATATGCCCGATGAGGCAGATGCGGCGTACGGGCCGCTGGTAAAAGAGCTAGCCGTGCTTTTTGCCAAATTCGCCGAACGCGATAGAATAAAAGTTTTCTACGACACCAATATTTTTTACTGTGAGCTTTAACATATGAGTTCCACCCCAGAGAAATCGCCTGAGATCAGAACGATCACGGTTGCCCATTCGCCCGATTCGGACGATGCATTTATGTTTTACGGCTTGGCGACCAATAAGCTTGAAACCGAAGGCCTGAAATTCGAACACACGCTCAAAGACATCCAAACGCTAAATGAGGACGCGAAGAACGGCGTTTTCGACGTAACCGCAATTTCGTTTCACGCCTATGCTTACGTTTCGGACAAGTACGCTCTGCTTCCGCATGGAGCGAGCATCGGCGACAAATACGGCCCGATCCTAGTTTCCAAAGAACCCCGTGATCCGGCGGATATCGGCAAGATGAAGATCGCTATTCCGGGTGAATTAACGAGCGCGTTCCTTGCATTGCGTTTGTACAATCCGGATTTCGAATACACGATCGTACCTTTCGACAAGATCATTGATTCGGTTCAACGCGGCGATGTGGATGCAGGTTTGTTGATCCACGAAGGCCAACTTTTCTACAAGCAAATGGGTCTAGACAAGATCCTCGATCTTGGCGAATGGTGGTTTGAAAAGACTGGCTTGCCGCTGCCGATGGGCGGGAATGTAATTCGACGCGACCTCGGCCCGGAGCTTATGAAGCAAGTTTCTAAGCATCTTCATCAAAGCATTATGTATTCGATGGAAAATCGTGAAGATGCGCTTTCATATGCGATGCAATTCGCTCGCGATATGGCACCGGAACATGCCGATCGCTTTGTAGCAATGTGGGTTAACGATCTGACGCTTGATTACGGCGAACGCGGCCGCGAAGGCGTACGACGACTACTTCGCGAAGGCGTTGACGCCGGAATTATCCCGCACGAGGTCGACATCGAATTCGTTGATTAAGATATTTTTATCGGGAATTCCAGAAAGCTTCGGTTCGCCGAGGCCTTTTTTGTCTTGAACATTGCGTTTTTCGAGAACAAAGATCGAGAACAACCCGTTCATGCCCGAAAGCAACTCAAGAGAGTCAATCGTGAGATAATGTAAGTTTGGGTCAGAATTTATAAAAATTGGCCTCAGAGGGGGCATATATGAAAAGTATTAAATTATCGGTAACTACCTTTGCCATCAGTCTTTTCATGATGGGTTGTAATTCCGCAGTAGAGCAATCGCCGACGCAGCCGTATCCGGCCGCCGGACCGGTCGCCGAAACTGCGCCCTACGATGAGAATGAATACTGGGCGAAAGACAATTTTGACCTTGAACGCGTTGGGAATATTCTGGAACGTTCGAAAAGCCCGCAGGAGTTCGAATCATATTTGAATGACGATGAAGGCATCAACAACCTCGATCTAAACGGCGACGGTTACGTTGATTACATCAGCGTCTCTGAATATGACGACCGCGGCGATGGCGAACGCGGGCTTTCGCTCTTCAGCCGTTTCGGCCCTGATCTGATCCAGGAGATCGCAACGATCGTATTTTACCGCGATGATTACAATTCGCCCGGTGCACGGGTTCTGATGACCGGTAACGATCAGATCTACGGTGACAATTATCACTACGAATCGAACTGGGTCGACCGCTCGGTCGGTATCGTTTCGACGCTTTTCGGACAGCGTGATAACTATTACCGTTCGCCGTATTATTACAATAATTATCCGGACGGCTACGAAGCTTACGAGGTCGTCGAGCCGCGGTATTACCGCACTCGGATCGAACAATTTTATCCGCAGCCGGTCTTTGTTTACGCGCCGGCACCGGTGTATTTGAGCAAGATCAAGATCAAATCGCCGAACAACGGTTTGCATCTTGGCCAGATCAAAGCACGTCTCGTGAAGCCGACGAAAGTGCAGGAAGATTTTTGGAAAGGCAACAAAGGACGTCCAAATTACGCGAAGGTCGGCCCGAACGGAAAACCGGCAAAGACCGCAAAAGAAGTCAATCCGGGCAGATCGGATGTTCCAGGAAAGCCCGGAAAACCCGAAAAGGCCCAGAAACCTAACGACAATCCAGGAGAAGGCAAACGCCCTGACAAAGGCGGAAACAAGGGCGGCGATAAAGGGCAGGGAAAAGGAAAGGGCAAACCGTAGATCTTTCTAAATGATGACGAAAGGCCGAATACCCATATCCCGGGTGCTAGGCCTTTTTGCTTTTGCTTAAGTTTGTACCCGTGATCAGGATCGAAGATCGCGAAACACTTCCAGCCGATAATTGAGAATAATGTTGTTTTATCGGTTCGCTTGTGTTACAACATTCTAAAGTTACTGTTCGTCCCGAGTATTGCAAGTTAAACTAGGTAAAGAGGTTAAACACGTGGCAGAAACCGAGACGGGAAGCTTTGTCCGTTCCGAAGGGGGCATCGCGACCGTTTACGCGGGCGATTATCTTAACAAGCTGACCGGCGAAATGATCGAACGGGAATGCAAGCAGCGGCTCGCCGCCGGCTGTACTGAGATCATCGTAAATTTTTCGCGAACCGAGATAGTTAATTCGATCGGTGTTTCGATCCTGCTCGGCGTTATCGATTCGGCAAAGGGGTCGGGAGCACGCGTAGTGTTCTCAGACCTCAACCAACACACGATCGAACTTTTCGATATGCTCGGCGTTACGAAACACGTGGACGTAATGGATAACGGATAACTGAGATTGATAGTTCAGGAATAGATGATCCGGAGTTGGATTTTGAACTTTGAAACTGGAACATTGAACAATCCCCGGTGAAGATACAAGAATTTAAAACCGCTAACGTAAAGCAGATCGCCGAGGAACGTCATCGGCTGATCCATACCTTTGGTGCCCTAGCCGAGCTTGGTCAAGAAGTTTCGGGCAGCCAGAATTTCCAGGAAACTATTCGAACATCTCTGCATTTGATGCTTGGGTCGATGGCGATAATGCGCGGCGGCGTTGCAAGATTTGCGAAGTACGAACATGAAATGTCGATGCTTGCGGGACGCGGGCTCGGCGAAGATTTTCCGCGGACGCTTACGCTCTGCCATGAAGATGAACGGCAATTCCTTGCGGGCGGTCTTTACCCGATCGAGATTTCACAGGCGAAGGCTCTTCCGTTGTTTCAGGTTTATGATCAGAGCTTCGAACGCGGCGGGCTCGAGCTCTTCGTTCCGCTCGTAATAAGAAACGAAACCGTCGGGGCCGTTTTTCTTGGACGGAAAGCGACCGGCGAAATGTTCACGAGCTATGACAAAGAGATCATTTGCGCGATGGCACGGCACATTGGCGTTGCGATCGCACATCGCGGAATAATGGTCGAACTTGAACGGCAAGCCGATGAGAATCGACGGCTTTATGATGAGCTGCGAATGACATATCGCGACACAGTAAAAGCCTTTGCCGCCGCGATCGATCGAAAGGATAAGTACACTGAAGGACATTCGGTCCGCGTCGGAAAGTACACGGAAATGATCGCGGAAGAGTTGGGCTGGAACGAGCACGAGATCGAAGGTGCAGCCGTCGCCGGTTATTTGCACGACGTAGGCAAGATCACCGTTGAGCGAAAAATTATCAACGCTCCGTATCGGATAAACGCGAAAGAATCGGTCGAGCTAAACAGACACCCGCGTGCAGGCTACGACATTTTGATGCCCATCAATCATCCATATGCGGATGTTCCGCTGGCGGCGAAGTATCATCACGAACGGCTCGATGGGAGGGGATATCCAGACGGCTTGTACGACCGCGAGATCCCGTATATTGCAAAAGTTGTGAACTTGGCCGATTCGTTTGACGCGATGACGACCGACCGCCCGTATAAGCGCCGTCGGCCGGCGAACGAGGTTTTTGAGGACCTTCAGCGAAACGCCGGAAAGCAATTTGCTCCGGAAGTAGTTTCGGCATTTTACCGTTCACTGCTCAAAGAGCTTTCGGGTGAAGCGAAAGAAAAGCGTTACCGGAAACTACTTGGCCGTGAATATATGGAAACCGAAGCCCTTGCCTCGACGCTCCGAGCCGGGCTGAACGACTTGCCCACCTCATCCCCGACAAACATCTTCAGCTATAACTAACGTTTGAGAAGCGATCGATAGATTTGGCTCTTTATCAGAGCCTGTGATCTTGCTTCGTTCACCATCCAATCAATCGCCGGATAGAGAATTGCCCTATTGTAAGTTTGCTCCGTAAGTTTGCTCCGTCCATTCTGCGTCGCTGCAAAAAAAGAAGCTGCCTAGAAATTTCTTTCTAGACAGCTTCTCGGAGGGCCAGATACGGAGAACTTTCGATCTACCGTAACTGGGTCAAGTTTAGTACGGCATCAGCATATCGCCTGCGCTTCCGAACTGCACTGTCGTAGGTGCTCCTTCGGTCGAGCTGGACCTTAGGATGTGCCACATGTTCGTCGACGATCGATAGACGGCCATATCGGTCCGACCATCGCCATCGTAGTCAGCCGGTACAGGACTGTCGCTCGGCTGTCCGAACGGAGTCTGCATATAACCATCTCTGGTGCGGAGAATATGCCACACGCCAGATCGGACGACTGCCAGGTCAACTTGGCCGTCACCGTCGTAATCGGCGGCAATTGGTTTGTCACCACCTATTCCGAACTGATGAGCAACAAAGCCTCTCGTACTGCCGAGGATGTACCACGTACCTGAACGGTAAACCGCTACATCCATCCTGCCGTCGCCGTCGTAATCCGCTGCTACAGGCATATCGGTCGAAATACCGAACCGAATCTGAATGTAGCCATCGCGGCTTCCGAGGACGTGCCAGTAACCGTCAGACGGACGATAGACCGCCATATCGGCTCGGCCGTCGCCATCGTAGTCACCAGGCTGCGGAATGTCAGTTGCGAAACCGAACCTATGGACAGCATATCCTCTTGTTGCGTCGTAAATATGCCATTCACCATCACGGTAAACCGCAGTGTCGGTTCGACCGTCACCGTCATAGTCAGCAGCAGCTAGCCTATCGGTTGCGATACCGAACCGGTCTGCTCTTGGTGAGCCTCCGGCAGAGCTAGCTCCATACCACCAAGTACCTGTGCTCGGTCGGAAAATGACTGGGTCGGAGATTCCATCGCCGTCAAAGTCATAACGAACCGAAGCTTCTGCCGGTACCACTGCTGCCGCCGAATTGGTGAACTCGATCTCGTTGAAGTTCAACGTAGACGCAAGTGCCGACCTGTTGAACGTGATCGTTCCCGCTCGGGCCGCCAGATTCGCGGAGATCGTACTGCCGCTCGGGGAAGTGATCGCCGTTACATTAACACCGGCCACGGCCTGCTCTGTAACGATCAACTGTGTATTCAAGTTGAATGTACCAATTCCGGGGAATTGCTCGACAGCCGGGAACGGACCATTAACGAACGTGCAGGAACCTGCAGGTACCGTAATAGCAGCCGAACTAACCGGTCGCGAAGTAAGCGGATTCACCAACGCTATATTAAATGTGAAGTTGGTGCCCACATTAACGCCTGCGCCAGCGACCTTGCAAAGCTTGAGGATCGCCGGACGGAAGACAAAATTGGTAAAGTCTACCGTTGCCGTCGTGTTCCTTGCGTTGATGACGACCGTACGAGTTTCTAGGTTTGAACTGAGGATCGGTGTCGATGCTCTGATCCTGGAAACACGAGTGTCGGCAAAGGTAAAGCCGTTGGGCAATGTCTGTCCAGGTGCCAATCCGGTTTCGACGATCGTAACCGGTTCTCCAACTACAAATGTACCTTCAACAAATCGACAGAAGCCGCCCTGTGAATCAGGCCCAGCTGGTACATCAATTGTTCGTGTAACCGGCGTTCCAGGCAACGTCTGCGTCGGGCTCGTTGGAGCAAGACCGCTAACGGTGAATCGGAACAGTGTTTGAAGCGGAATGGCGCTTGTGTCAGCGGTTATCTTACAAACCTTGATCACGCCTGGCAACGAGCGGTTGAAGAAGTTCACCGTCGTCTGCGACGCTACGCCGCCGTTCTGAATCAGAGTTACATTTGCGAAGCCGCCGTTGGTATTATCTGCCAGTGGCGCTCCGTTAGCGTCGAATCCCTGATTGGGCGTGAATGGGCCGTTAAGCCGATTCACCGGGAATGTAGTAACGTTCTCGAGCCGGAAGTTCGGTCGAGCGAGTTCGGTGACGTTCGTTGTGAATGTCGATTGGGGAACCTGAAGGATCGTTACATTGATCGCTCGGCTACAGAATCCGACCGGTACCGCGAAGGTCTGTCCAGGCGCTCCTTGTACTGTGAACTCAAAGAAGCCGTTCACGTCCGAATCAAGAGCTCTTTTGCAGATCTCGATCGTGCCGGTCCTGGTTGTTTGGTTAGTAAACGTGATAACGGTTTCGTCGGTCACGTCGCCTTCGGGAACTGCCACGACTACTTGTCGTAGAGCAAGGCTAAAACTGACGCGTCGATTGGCAGGATTGGTTACTATGCCGACGACCGCCGTATCCGCGCGGGCGGCTTCAGTTACAGTTACGTTTCCAGCGGCTACGGTTATCGGAGCCGAACAAGAACCTGCGGGAACCTGAATGTTCTGAGTTCCGCCTGTGATGTTGAAAGTAAAGATGGTTCCGATCGCTATCGGGTCGCCAGCCGAGAGTGCCTTACAGATCTCGATAACACCCGTTCCAGGGCCGACACTGCTCGATTCGATGTCGATGTTACCATCTACGCCGATACTCTTACCGCTTATATCCGTGCCGGCACCTATGGTGACCGAACCTTTCGAAATCACGTTGGCTCTGATCGAGCTCTCGTCACCGATCGTGATCGGGCCGTCAGCAATAATGTAAACATTCGATGCCTGAGCTCCAGCAATCAGCCGAATACTCGACTCGTCGCCGGTCTCGAGGCCGCCGGAAATGCGAAACACGAATCTTGCATTCGCGTCGCCACGAGCATCGATCGTCATTTCACCGCTCAGGTCGGCAGATGGAAGGCAGTAAACTCCTGGAGTAAAGGTCCTGCCAGCTAAATTTGGATCATTCACATCGGCACAAGGCAAATGTCCTATCCATTTCAAGGTGTCTTTAAGGTCCTGTTTTGCCTGTCCGTGATTCTGCCGGCTTTCTCCGTCAAGTTCTCCCGGCACGCCTTCCATATTCCCGGTCGTTCCTACGAGCCCACGGAAGTTGGATTGGCCACGGTTAACAACACGTCGACCGCCAAATACTGCAAAGTCGCCAGCTCGGCCAAAGTTAAGAGCGTAATCGAGCATCTCTTGTGTTGCTCCGCCCTGAAACTCGACCTGAGCCGCCGCGACTCGCGTTGAAGTTGCCGCCGGCAAGCCAAAAAAGCCGCCCACGACGAACAAAAGGCCCGCTGTAAACAACGTGGCCATTAGAAGAGCACGATTGTGTTTCCCGAACGTCGAACGCTTTTGGGAAATACGATTAATGTCTTTCATTTGAATAGTCCTCCTGTCAAAATCCTAACAATTCCGTCCATTGAAACAGCGGGAAAAGCTGTGACAAGGACGACACATCTACCAGACCCGCCCATCGGGGCCGGGGCCAACTACATAATCAGTATGAAGTGAGAAGAATGTAACTTTTAATGAGGCGCGAGGTCTGTACGCTAGCGTACATATAGAGATTTTATTCCTTTTCGAATTCTTTCAACGAATATTCTAGGTCTGAAAAGATGCACGAGGTAGGGAAAAGCGAATGTTACGCTCTGGTCTAGAGTAGATCACTCTTCGTGCTTTCTTTGGGAACCAAATCTTACTTCAAAACCAGTCGCAAATCGGAGAACCAAAAAAACGATCAGCGTGCTGCCGGCCGCCAGGAAATAACGCTCTAGGCCGACCATCATGCCGATGCCTGAAGTTGTGAGTATTCCCGCGGCGGTGGTGAGACCTTTGACGTCGGTGTCTTCCTTCTTGAAGAAGATCATGCCTGCACCTAAAAAGCTGATACCGGTGACGACCGCTCCAATGAGGTTTGCAGCGTCGAAACGGATGTGATCGCCGAACATTTTATATGTTTGAGCCATACTCTCGCCGATAACGATGAACATCGTGGAAGCCGCACCGACCAGAATGTGCGTTCGCAATCCAGCAGCTTTCCCAACACTTTCGCGTTCCCAGCCAAGTATCCCGGCGAGTATGCAGCTTGTAATAATCTGCAGGAGAATGCGTAGGTCGTTGTCGTTCATTACTATTATTTCGAAAGCCATTCGTCAGCCGCTGCCTGATCGCTAAA
This sequence comes from Pyrinomonadales bacterium, assembly GCA_038256005.1. Lineage (GTDB taxonomy): Bacteria > Acidobacteriota > Blastocatellia > Pyrinomonadales > Pyrinomonadaceae > OLB17. The sequence goes on along the minus strand of JBBSKW010000044.1, from coordinate 10,157 downwards.
AAGCCTGACGTTTACGCCGTGATCGTTGGCAATATCTTGTCCGAGTTCATTGATCTCTTGTTGTTCGTTGAAGCGGTCGAGGTACGCCATTTGAATACCGTGGAAGCCGAATTTGGAAAGGTCTGCTGCGGCACGGGCGATATCTGCTTCACTCGCCGTCGCCGAAATGTTTTCTTCGACCAATACCTTCTCAAAATTTCTTGCTTTGCATGCGTTTGCGATCTCACTTAGAAAAGCGGCGATCACGTTGTAGTTATATTGATCCCCGTGGACCAAAGCGTAAAGGTAATTTGGATAATCTTCGAAAACGATGGTGTAGGGTTTCGCTAGCGGTTCTTCGTTCATATTCGCCTCCACCGCTTATCTATATTTCATTTGACAGCCTCAAGCAACTGTACAAATTTCTTTGCCGCGAGCGAAAGCGTTCGGTCGCTGCGGTGAATGATACCTACCGGCCGGACCCATTCTTTTTCAGCCAACGCTACAACTGTGAGACGACTTCTTTCTTCCTCAGTGATCGACGGGCTGGGCAAGATAGCAATGCCAAAACCGACCTCGACCGCCCGCTTTATAGTCTCAATATTGTCGAACTCGGCTACTTTCTTTACCTCAACGCCCTTTGCTTTCAACAATTTATCGATCGCTTTCCGTGTCGGAGTGTCACGCTCGAAATGAACGAAATCCTGTCCACTTAGATCTTTAGTTTTTACCTGAACCCGCGAAGCCAGCTTATGGCCGGGCGGGCACACGAGCACCAGCTTGTGCTCCGGCATATATGAAATATTTATTCCACGCTTCGGCTCGGGAAAAGCGAGAACCCCGAGTTCGGCAGAACCGTTGACCACGTCGCGGACCACCTTAGTTGTTCGAGCATATTCAAGATCGATCTTCGCCGCCGGAAACTTTGACATAAATTCGCCGACCTTAACCGGCAATTCGTGCAGGCCAACGCTATATGTCGTTGAGACCTTTACAGTTCCTCCGATCTTACCGACCAGCCCGCGAAGGTTCTCTTGCATCTGGTCATATGCCGAAAGCACGTTTTTGGCTTCGCGATGAAACACTTCGCCTGCAGCGGTCAGTTTAACGTCACGTCGGCCGCGGACGCGTTCAAGAAATCGGCGTTTAAATTTCTCTTCAATTGTGCGTATTTGTTGGCTGACGGCAGATTGCGTGATGAAATTTCGCTCGGCGGCGAGAGAAAAACTCTGAAGATCGACAAGATCGCAAAACACTTTCAACGTCTCGATGTGCATATTTTCTAATGAGTTTTACTTAATAATCCCTGCAATTGAATTCATTTTAACTTATAAGAAAAAACACGTAAACTCACGTCTAGTTTCGAAGAATTGCCGAAAGCAGATTTAGATACTAAAATTTTAGCGTTCTAAAGCAGTTCGATCTGAAAGTTTAAGAGAAATTGATGGCGACCAAACTTAGCACATCGTTCCTGATGAGAAAGCTGCATCAGTTGACGGGAATTGTACCGCTTGGGCTTTTTTTCTTCGTGCATATGTTCACGAACGCAAAGGCGATGAACGGCGAAGCGAGCTTTGAAAAAGCGGTAAAGGAAATTCACGATATTCCGTTCCTTCTTTTTCTCGAGATATTCGGTATTTTCATCCCGCTGCTTTTTCATTCGATCTACGGCGTGATTATTTCGGCGGAAGCGAAGCCGAACGTATTTACATATAAATACGGTCGCAACTGGTTTTATTTTCTTCAGCGGGCAACAGGCATCTTTCTTTTCCTGTTTATTTTCTTTCATATATTAAACCTTCGGTTTGGGCTGATACCGGGACTCGAATCCTACGGAATGCCGGTGGCGGGCAATGCTGACCTTGCGTACGACATCGTCGCCCGCGAATTTTCTGTGCCGTGGGTTTTGGTTCTTTACATCCTGGGAATTGCCGCAACCGCTTGGCATCTTGCATATGGCTTCTGGCTGTTCGCGGTCGATTGGGGCATCATCATCGGCGAGAATGCCCAGAAATATGCACTCTACGCATGTGCGGCACTGGCTTTCGGCCTTTTCGCCGTCGGAACAAATGCGGCGTTCTCGTTTATTCGGCCTTGCGGCCTAATGCCGGCCGCCCTATGTGAACAACCGAAAGCAACGAACATAGCGGTTCCGAAGAAAGTTTGATCAATCATATGGCTACTAATGGTTTAAAAATTGCGATCGTTGGCGGCGGGCTTGCCGGACTCGCGGCAGCAATGAAGATCGCGGAGGCAGGTCACGACGTCGATCTTATATCAGTTGTTCCGGTAAAGCGTTCGCACTCGGTTTGTGCTCAGGGCGGAATCAACGGAGCGGTAAACACGAAAGGCGAAGGTGATTCGCCGGCGAAGCATCTTGACGACACGGTCTATGGCGGCGATTTTCTCGCTCATCAACCGCCGGTCAAACGAATGACCGATATGGCGCCGGAGATCATTTATCTCTTTGACCGAATGGGTGTTCCATTTTCGCGTACGAAAGAAGGCTTGCTTGATTTTCGACGTTTTGGCGGAACACTTCACCACAGAACAGCATTTGCAGGTGCTTCGACCGGACAGCAATTGTTATACGCGCTAGATGAACAGGTTCGTAAATTTGAGGTTAACGGCTCGGTTAAAAAGTACGAGGGTTGGGAAATGCTTTCGCTTGTGCTGGACGACCATCAGGTCTGCCGGGGGCTTATCGCGATGAACTTGCAAACTCTTGAACTCAAGGCGTTCAAGGCTGACGCGGTGATAATGGCGACCGGCGGACCTGGCCTTGTTTTCGGGAAATCGACCAATTCACAAACGTGTACAGGCTCGGCGGTTTCGGCCTGTTATCAGCAGGGCGCACATTATGCCAACGGCGAATTTATTCAAGTTCACCCGACCAGCATTCCCGGCGAAGATAAGCTTCGGTTGATGAGCGAATCGGCACGCGGCGAAGGCGGTCGCGTATGGGTTCCGAAGGCGGATGGCGATAAGCGAAATCCGAAAGAAATTCCCGATGCTGAGCGGTGGTATTTCCTCGAGGAAAAATATCCTGCCTATGGAAATCTTGTTCCCCGCGACATCGCGACGCGTGAGATCTTCCAGGTCTGCATCGAAGGCCATGGAGTTGGCGGCGAGAATCAGGTTTATCTTGACCTCACGCATATTCCTGCTGAAACTCTGACGCGGAAGCTCGGAGCGATACTCGAAATTTACGAAATGTTCGTCGGCGACGATCCGCGCCACGTTCCGATGCGCATTTTCCCGGGCGTCCATTATTCGATGGGCGGCCTGTGGGTCGATTATGATCAGCGTACAAATGTCCCCGGATTGCTAGCTGCGGGCGAATGTGACTATTCGATCCACGGTGCAAATCGGCTCGGTGCTAACTCGTTACTCTCGTGTGTCTATGGCGGATTTGTGGCAGCACCTTCGGCGATCGAATTTGCCAAGAATGTCGAACGAGGCGACACCGAGACGAACGGTATTTTCGACGCGGAGATCAAGAAGCAGCAAGAGATCAACGATCAGATCATCAAAAGTGAAGGCGGCGAAAACCAATACAAGCTGCACGAAGAAATGGGCAAGGTGATGACCGAAAATGTAACGGTCGTCCGCTACAACGACAAGCTCAAAGCCACAGACGAAAAGCTGGTCGAGTTGCAAGACCGTTTGAAGCGGATCTCGATAAACGATTCAAATTTATGGGCGACGCAGGCGATACCGCACGCACGGCAGCTCAACAACATGATCGAGCTTGCCCGCGTTATAACGCTCGGGGCTTTAAATCGCGATGAATCTCGCGGAGCCCATTACAAGCCGGAATTTCCCGATCGCGATGACGAGAAATTCATGAAAACCACGATAGCGGAATACTCAGCCGAATCGCCGATCCTTAGCTATGAAGGGGTCGACGTATCGATCGTCGAACCTAGAAAGCGTGACTACTCATCCGGAAAACCTAAAGTTGCTTCTGGCTATGAGCAAAAACCCACCGTCCGCGAAGAAACGATGCCGCTCAATCCAGAAAATAGAGTGGAGTTTGAGGAGGCAAAGGAGAAATGAACGAAGCGGTACACGTGGAAAAAAAGCGGCTCGAGAATCCGCCTGCGAAATTTAAGCTAAAGATCCAGCGGCGTGAGAAAGGCGGCTCGCCTGAATACTGGGAAACGTTTGAGTTGCCGTACCGACGAAATCTGAACGTGATCTCAGCGTTGATGGATGTCCGCAAGAATCCGGTAACCGCCGATGGTAAAACAACAACGCCGCCGGTCTGGGATATGAGCTGTCTTGAACAGGTTTGTGGCATCTGCACGATGGTTATCGATGGCCGTGTGCGGCAATCGTGTTCAGCACTTATCGACGATCTGCTTCTGATATCAAGTTCCGATACTGTGACATTGCAGCCAATGTCGAAATTTCCGAACGTGCGTGATCTAAAGGTTGACCGTTCCAAGATGTTTGAACATCTCAAACAGGTAAATGCTTGGATCGAACTTGATGGTTCGCACAACCTCGGTCCCGGACCGCAGATTTCCAACGAGATCGCACAGGACCGTTACGCCCTCTCGCGTTGCATGACCTGCGGCTGTTGTCTCGAAGCTTGCCCGCAATACGGCGATGACAAATACATCGGCCCTCAGGCGATCGCGCAGGCTCGTCTGTTTAACATGCATCCGGTCGGGAAAATGGATATTGATGACCGATTGAATGGGCTTACCGGCGACGATGGGATCGGCAATTGCGGAAACGCACAGAACTGCGTTCAGGTATGCCCGATGTCCATTCCGCTAACGAAAGCGATCTACGAAACCAATCGTGATATTACTGTGAACGCATTGTTTGGCTGGCTAAAGAAGTAGCGGTTACTTACTGCAACACCGAAATGAACGAAATATCTTCGATGCCGCCGAGTGGCCGCGGCACTGGGGCGTCCATGTCGAGGAACATCATAAGATCTTCGCGTGTCATCGGTTTCGCGAAATAATAGCCTTGTCCGCGTTCGCAGCCTAGCATTCTCAATACTTCAACCTGAGCCTCGGTTTCAATACCTTCGGCGATCACCTTCAGGCCCAGATTTCTTGCCAGCGAGATTATGGTCCGGACGATCTCAATGTTCGCTTCATCTTCGTGCAGAGGACTAACGAACGAGCGGTCGATCTTTAGTGTCGAAATCGGCAGGCGTACAAGATAACTCAGGTTCGAATAGCCCGTACCAAAGTCATCAATATCAACGTCGATCCCTAGCCCGCGAAGGTGATATAGCATCTCGATCGCCCGTTCCTGATAAGCGATGATCACCGATTCTGTGATCTCAAGTTTCAAACAACTGATCGGAAAATTCGCCTCCTCCAGAATTTGTTTGATTCGCGGAACGAGGTCTATCCGTCCAAATTGGTTGCTAGAAAGGTTTACGCTCAGTTTAAAGTTTGATCTACGTACCGGATCTGAAAAGATCGGTGCGATTTCGGAGGTGGCCTTTCGCAGAATAAGCTCGCCCAGAGCATCGATCCAGCCAATCTCTTCCGCAACATGTATGAATCGATCGGGCGGGATCTCGCCTAGTTCAGGATGATTCCATCGGGCAAGCGATTCGACACCGACAACTTTCTGATCCGATAGCTGAAATATCGGCTGGTAAAGCACATCAAGATCTCCGTTTTCGATCGCCCGTCGCAGGTCGGTCTCCAATTGTAAAGTTTCCTTTGCGGCTGCATGCATCGTGTCGTCAAAGATCTCGTGCCTCGCGTTTCCTGCACGTTTTGCCTGATACATTGCCGTGTCGGCATCTCGCATCATGTCTTCAGAAGTAAGGTGATTGTCGGATGCGTGTAATATCCCAATACTCGCCGAGCTATAGACTTCGCGGCCGGAAACCGTGAAAGGCTTTCGGAACTGCCGTTGGACCCGTTCGGCGATCAGCGTTACTTCCTCATTGTAAAAGCGACCTTCGACGAGTATCACAAATTCATCACCGCCCAGACGGGCGACAATATCGGGCGGCCTCATGGAATCACGAAGTCGTCCTGCGATATCGACCAATAGCTGATTGCCGGCAACATGGCCGAGGCTGTCGTTCACATTCTTGAACCGATCGAGATCGATAAACAAAACACTTACATGGTATTTTGCTTCTTTTACGCGTTTAGCAAGAGCAGCAGTAAGCCTTTGGATAAAGAACAATCGATTCGGGAGTCCGGTCAGTGCGTCGTGATTCGCTTCATGATGAAGCTTCGCCTCCGCTTCTTTTTTGTCAGTAACGTCTTGCAACTGGAAGATCAGATTCGTACCCGAAACAGACTCTCCGGCAGTTGACAAACTCCAGGAGCCCCAGACGATCCGGCCATCTTTACTGAGAAAGCGCTGTTCCATTTGGCAACTTGGACTATTACCGCGGGTTACGCTTCGGATCTGCCCAAGAGACTCTCTCAAATCGCTCGGATGGATCAGCGATTGAAAATCAAGTTCCAGAAATTCGACCGCTGTATAACCTAAGATCGTCGAAAGAGCACGGTTTGCCCGAAGACATCTTCCGTCCGGGGCAACGAGAGCAATGCCTATCGGTGCATAATTGAAAGCGCTTTTGAAACGCTGTTCCGATTCTTCCAGTGCGACCGAGCGAACCTTTAGTTCTTCTGCATTCTTCTCGGCCTCATCGGCTTGAGCAGCCGAAATTTCGAGATTTTCAACATAAACGCGGTAGGCGACGAAGACCAATACGATAATCGGAATTGAAAGTAGTACCGCTCCGAATCCGACACGATCGACAAGAAGAACGAGCAGTCCGGCGGATCCCGAACCGATAACGTACGTAAATATCGTCCAAACGTATTTTTCTTTCCAAGTCTGCGAGAGCGGCATCGAACGCTTTATCGCGTCGTAGCCCGCGGCCAGCGAAGTGTTTACCGCGAACTGTGTGAGGGCTATAAGAGCGAGTGCGGTCAAGAAATCCGCAACGTAGCCGTCGTGTGCCCGAAGCTGATAGGCCGAAGTTAACCCAAATACGGTGAGGGCAAGGAATGTGGCGGCTGTCGCGAGAGAAAGGGTCGCAACGTTAAAAAAGATCGTTGACCAAATATTGCAAAAGCGGCGTGCGGAAAAGAATGTCTCGACGGCAGCCAGAAGTATTGCCGCTTCGCCGCCGTAAAGCATCATCGTCAAAAAGATGAACGTATCCGAAACGGCGATGTGCGAATTAAGCCGCGGGATCTTGATGAGAATCCTGGAACCGAGTCCGATCGTGCAGGCGGCGAGGATCGAGAAATTCAGATCCAGACGTGTCACAGGCAGATTTACGGCCGCAAACACCGCAACCGAAAGACCAATTACGATGATAAACAGCGTATAAAGCCTTGTAGCGTTATGCGAATAGAATTCGTGTTCGGCAGGCGATTGCATACGGCAGGGCAGGTAAGATTTAAGTAAAGTTGCCGGGATCTTCCTGTAGTTCTAACAGGCGAGATGCAAAACGGAAGAGGGCACCATTCGTTAGAATGGTACCCCCAATTATCGCTTTAAGTGCACGCAAAGTCCAGCATTTTTTCAAACGAACGAAGTAAGTAGATCCTTGGTTTGCTGGCTTATTCCATCCTTGACGTACGGTCGCCAATCAATACACCATCGCCGATCAAGACACCGTCACCGATCAGCACTCCGTCACCAATAAGAACTCCATCGCCGATCAAAACTCCATCGCCGATCAGAACTCCGTCTCCGACGAGAACGCCCATTCGAGCACCGTCACCGACAAGAACTCCGGACGGAAAAAGGATCGTTCCCGCGCCGCCGGAATTGCCGTTGCTGACCATCACGCTCGGGTTTATCCTAATGCCGTTCGTGTAGAATGTGTTGGTGTTTAACGACAAACCGCCACTCTCGATCACGACGCCGTCGTTCATAATGTATGGCCGGCGATAGACATACTGGAATTTCGAGATCAGGTTCTGGCCCGTAAGGAACGAATGATTTGTGGTAATTATCTGAGCCCATGGGAACGAGTGACCGGCAATGTTCGTCGTTTGCGACGGCATTGACCAGTTGCCCGGTACCGTTGAAGAGCCTTTGGCGAGATCGCTGAATTCAACGCCGGTTTTAAGTGTCTTCGCGAGACGAACGGCGCCTTCGATGTTAAGCTGGCCTGCACCTTGTTCGAACATATCCGCACCCGCGATCGGCTGGGCCGTATACTGCAGGAGCGAACGGACCATCGTCGGTGTGAGTTTCGGGTTTACCTGCAGCAACATCGCAGCGGCACCCGATACCATGGGCGTCGACATCGATGTTCCGCTCTGATACATCATGCGATGAGCGTCTGATTCGAGCATGCCAAGCGGCAGAACTAGAGCCGGATACCGGGCTGCGAGCGAAGTCGTGTTCGACGAATACGAGATGATCTCGTTACCCGGGGCAACCAGGTCGGGTTTGATCACGTTATCGTGAACTTTTACGCCCTCAGAATCGGTATAATAGCTGCGTGTCGGCCCGCGTGACGAATAGCTCGTGATCACGTCGTCTGAACGATCGTTTGTTCCAAAGCTGTTGCTTGCACCGACCGTGATCGCGTGCGGGCTGTTGCCGGGCGAATGAATCAGACCGTAGTACTTTCCGCCATCAGAACCGCGTCCAAGATTTCCTGCCGCCGCAACGACAACGATTCCTGCATCGGTCAATTCCTTCACCTTACGGCATAGCGGATCGTTCGTATATGTATCGCGAGCAAGCGTCCCGAGACTAATATTTACGACGCGGATATTGTGCAGATGGCGATTCTGCAGTACCCAGTTCATGCCGTTGAGCAGCCATGACGTCTGGCCCGTGCCCTCGTTGTTCAGCACCTTAACGCTGATAATGTTCGCACCCGGAGCGATGCCGCGATACGCACCGTTGTTCTTATTCGAACTACCGGCCAACAAGCCTGCGACGTGCGTGCCGTGGCCATACAAATCGGTAAGTTCGGAATCCGTAAAGTTCACATCTGCAACAACTCGCGGAAGGCCCAAACTATTCCGCATGCCGGTATGGCCGTTGTAAACGCCCGAATCCATCACTGCAACGCCGACACCCGAACCGTCCAGTGTATAAGCTCCTGAGCCGTTCCACCCCGTGCCTAACTGATTACGAACAGCGGATGCGCCAGTCGTGTCTTCAACGTGGCCGCTGCCCTGTGTCGAACGATCAGGCGAAATGTAATTGATCAATCCGCTTATCGAAAGCGTCTGAACAACGGAAAGCGGAAGGTTTACGACCAAGGTGTTGCTTTGTCCAATGCGGTCCGCGATACGAGCCGTTCCATTGCTGAGCAATGCTCGGAGCGAAGCATTGTCGGCATCTCGTGCCTGTAATATCACGTCGATACGCGAAGAACCTGCCGGATCCCGAGCGAGCAGCTCACGAAGATCGGGGGAAACGTTGTCGCCTCGAAACCCTTCCGATTCAGTGTTCTGCTCAAGCCCGGAACCCGAAATTGCGGCCGTTCTACCACTAATGCTAATGGCTTCGAACAAGGCCGCGTAAGCTTGTGACGCTTCGATCTTTTCTTTGTAGCTCGAAACGGAGCTGCCGCCGACAACAACGTTCTTGTCGCTGCGGTGCTCGATAATGGCCGCCGCAATTGCCGGCGAACTCATCAGATTTGCGATGTCGTTAATGAAAACTATCGATCGTGCGTGCTTCGAACGGATGCTTTCCAGTTCGCGTATGAACGCGGCAACGGCTCCGTTTTCAGAACGTGCCTGGCCGAAAATGTCATTCGCCTCGATCTTGATGATCGAAACATCTGCCAACGTAGCGGCACCATTTCCCGATGCGAGCCGAAGCGCAAGCTGCTCAACAACGAGCTCCGCACCTTCATTTGCGAGATCGACAAGAACCGGCGAACGTTCGTTCTTTCCGCCCAACACCTTTTCGAGACGCAGTACGTCGGTCTCAAGGCTCAGGTTCTGACGCAGTCTTCCATCACGGCCAAGCTGCGTAAGATCGGTAACGAAGTTCGTTGAAAAAGATGTGAGTTCTTCGTTCGCTGAAACAACATTCGCATTCACGACCGTAAGGTTCATAAATGCAAACGTGACCAACAGCGAGAAGCTGACCGAAGTTCTAATGATCGAATTCTTTCTAAGCGACAAGTTCATGAAATTGCTCCTTTGTGGGAGGAGGAATAACAAGGCAATAGCCTGCCATTCCTT
>JBBSKW010000043.1:0-21418 GCA_038256005.1 Pyrinomonadales bacterium | reverse complement strand
TTGAAAGGAAATCAAATGGCAAAATTAAATCTAGTTTTAGTGGGCGTGGTGTTAGCAGCCTTTAGTATCGGATGTAAATCACTGATGCCGGCGAAATCGGCTGACATAGTGAACGGCCCGGCGGTCGACTTTACGACGGCCGGCAAGAGTCTCGACGTGAAGGTCCAGCTCGATAAAAAGCAGACGGCGAGCAGAATAATTTCGCCGGCGGGCGGCAGTGTGTCGCTGATTTCGGCGGACGGCAGCAAATTTACGCTCGACGTTCCGGCGAACGCGCTCGAAAAGGAAGTTGAAATAACGATGACCGCCGTGAAAACCATCGACGGGGCGCCGCTCGATAAGAACACGCCGACCGCAGTTCAGCTTGAGCCTTCCGGTTTATTATTTAAGGAAATGTTGACCTTGACCATCGTTCCCGCGAAGGAAATTCCGATCAAGGAACAGATCATTTTCGGTTATGAAGCCGACGGCAAGGATTACCATCTTGCCTTAGTTGATCATAAGTCGAAAGACATCAAGATCAAACTAATGGAGTTCAGCGGAGCGGGCGTGGGCAGCGGTACGGATGCGGCTTGGGCGTCGAATCTGCAAATTCAGGCGGAAACCGCGCGGACACGGCTTACGCAAAAAGTCAGCGCTCTCGTGCAAGCCGAACGCCGGGAGCAGATAAGCGGGAATGAAAACGGTATTGAGGGATTTTTGGAGCAGCTCAAGTCCTTGATGGAACAATACGAAGATCAGGTTTTGCCAAAGGAAATGGCTGCCGCCGAACTGGATTGCCGGTTTGCACGCCGCGCGATCCACAGCCTGCTGGCAGCCGAGAGGCAAAGACAAATAATGGGTTTCGACGGGATGCCATATGTTGACGAAAAAGTTAACAAGCTGGTAAAGCTCGCCGAGGAATGCAAAAAGGCATACCGGATTTCGGGCCAAAGCAACAATGTGAAATTTACCGGCGAGATCTGCGGCCTCGATAAGCCTTTCGTCGTTGATGGCACATTTCCCGGCGGTTCCGCGAAAACTTCGTTCGCTCCGAGCAGCGTCGTGGTCGGCACAACAACGGTTTCCGGCGGAGGCGGCGGGTGCGATCATTCCGGAGCCGGAAATTACACCCTTTCTCTCATCGAAGATGGCTCCGGAACGCTAACCTGGACGACGACCGATAAACTCGCCTGTCCTGGGTTCAGCACGGGCAAAACTTCTACTTTTACACTGTCACTTCAACCGGCTCCGGAGATCTCTTGTCCTTGATCGGTTTGGCAAAGGTAAATAGGTGTGTTGATATTTGATCGCAGCCTTATTCATGGCTTTTCCGCGGAGCGGCACATAGCCACGCTCTTCAGGGCGTGGTAGATAGGCGGTGCAAAAAAGGCAGCCCGGTTCAGCGGGCTTAAAATTTAGCGGCTTAAGCCAATAGAGCGTTCGTCCTGTGGCCGCTCGAAGGGTTAGAAAATATGAAGTTAGAAAAGATGTTCTGGTATGGAGGAGGGTCCGTTTTTGTCGGCTTGATTTGCATGGTACTGGTGTATGCTCAACCCTCATCGTATAGCCCGCTTCGGGCCGCGCCGAATGAGAAATTCACGGTAAATCCGGGTTTCAGGGATTGGGCTCCGACGATCGTTTCGGGCACGACGATTCTTGGCGGCAACTCGTCAAATCGCGGCGGTTTGTTTGCGGTCGATACGCTGACCGGCAAGTTGAAGTGGACATCCCGCCCCACCGGATTGCCTCGCGGCAACCCGTTCGTTTCGACCAGGCCCGCCGTTTCAGGCAATATTGTGATCGTCCCGATGGGGAACACTCTGGTCGCATTATCGCTGGCTACCGGCAAGGAAATATGGCGCGGCATTAAGACAGCGCAAGGTGCAGCAGTCGCCGCCGACTCCGAATCCGCGTTCGTTATGGGCGAGGACGAAAATTTTTACGCTCTCGACGCGGCTACCGGCCGTCAAAAATGGAAGGCAGCGTTCGTTATGGGCAGCGGCTCGTGTGATTCCCGGCCGGTCGTCCGCGAAGGCATCGTCTATGTGACAGGCAGCGTTCTCCTGTCGCCAGCCGATGCGAACAGGCCGGCACGATATTACCGTCACCTTTTCGCTCTTGACGCTTATACGGGAAAGGAACGCTGGCGAAATCCTTCGGCACCGCTGGGAAGCACCGGGGGCGTGTGTTTCACCCAGCCCATCGTCACGGCCGATACGTTTTTTGCTGTCGCTGATTCAAGTCTCTATGCCGTGAATCTGACAACCGGACGCGACCGCTGGGCATCCGTTGAGGTTCGCCGGCCCGTTGAAGGGCGAGAGCGTGCCGTTCCAGTGAGCGGACTGGTCGACGCGGGTTCCGTTCTCGTCGGCATCACCACGAACTATCTTATTGCCTTTGATAAAGCCTCCGGAAAAACGGCTTGGGAGATTCCCGGCCAATACCGCGAAAATAGCCCGTCCACGGCGGTTGCGGGCAACGTCCTATATTTCCAGGGACATCCGGGCGCCGCGCCTGCCGCGGAAGTTCAGGACAGAATTGTCTATGTCGGAGGCCGCCCGGTCAAACAGGCTCCTGCCCTGCCGCCCGGCAAACTGAATGCTCTCGACCTCGATACGCGCAACATCCTGTGGTCGTTCTCGCGGCGAACCGCTGAGGCCAACTGGCCGTTCGGCTTTGTCGTGCCTGTCGATGGCGGAATTTGGGTCGATTCGTATCAGGCACTCGTGAAACTGCAGTAATTACCGATTGAAGAGCCGCAAGGCTAAAGGAAAAAAGTATGTCAAAGACAAATCTTGTAATCATCGGTCTCATTTTTCTGGCCGTGTCGATATCATGTAAGTCGTTCATGCCCGCAAAGGCCCGGCGATCGATTTCACTACCCCCGGAACTCCGCTCAACGTAAAGGTGCAGCTCGACAAAAAGCAAACGGCGAGCAGCAGGATTTCACCGGCGGGCGGCAGCATATCGCTGACTTCGGCCGACGGCAGCAAATTTACGCTCGATGTTCCGCCGAACGCCGGGATCAGATAAGCGGGAATGAAAACGGTATTGAGGGATTTTTGGAGGAGCTCAAATCCTTGATGGAGCAATACGAAGATCAGGTTTTGCCAAAGGAAATGGCCGCCGCCGAACTGGATTGCCGGTTTGCCCGCCGCGCCATCCATAGCCTGCTGGCAGCCGAGCGGCAAAGACAGCTAATGGGTTTTGACGGGATGCCGAATGTTGACGAAAAAGTTAACAAGCTGGTAAAGCTCGCCGAGGAATGCAAAAAGCCCGCCGCCTTTCAGATCGTCGGCGGTCTCGATGATTGGAAGACCAGCACCAAAGTCTGCGATATCTTACAGCCGTTCGAGCTTACTGGAGGCGGCTTCAGCATGAAACTCTCCGGCGGTTTGGCAGGCACTTATAGTTACACCGGTCCATACTCCGCAAACGGGACCGGTACCTACACGATCTCACTGCCGGGCGGGTTGGATAAACCGGGAACAATGACCGGGACCGGCGACGGCACTATAACGGGCGATAGAGTTTATTCCGGCAGAGGCACCGAGAAATATACGCTCACGCCGATTGAGCCGTGCAGTTAATGGAGAACAAATTTATGAAACTTCTTATCTTGTTAGCTACACTCGTTTTTGCCGGGAGTCGTGCCATTCGAGGGGCGACGGCCGGGAGATGTTCAGCAAGGTCAAGGCCCCTACACTCGTGATACATTCGCAGGAAGACATGGCGATCCCTGCCGATGAGGGCCGACTGCTGGCGTCGATCATTCCAGGAGCACAACTTGTTTTGCTTACAAGTTATTCGCACTATTTTCCTACCGACAGCGATTCTGCGGATAGGGTTGTCCAGGCGATCGTTCGCTTTTGCTTTAGTTCGATGTTACTCAGCAGATAGGCTGACAGCCGCAAGAACGCCGAAGCCACTGTAACCGATACTTAATAATATGCCTCCGTCTGACGCTTTCTATAACGAAGAGGGTCTGATCGAATTGAAGCCGGATCTATTGAAAGAGATCGAGACTTCGCCGCTCTATAATGCTGACCTCGCTCCGACGACTCTCGGAACGAGGACGTGGTCCACATGGAACATCGCGGCCCTCTGGATCGGCATGAGCGTCGTGATCACAACGTATACGCTTGCCGGAGGTTTTATTGAGGCAGGCATGCTGTGGTGGCAGGCGATGGTGACGATCCTTCTCGGCAACTGCATCGTGCTCATTCCGATGGTTCTTAATGCCCACGCCGGCACTAAGTACGGCGTGTCATTTCCGGTGCTGGCGAGGGCTTCGTTCGGCACGCTCGGGGCAAACATCCCTGCTATGCTCCGGGCGATCGTAGCTTGCGGCTGGTTCGGCATACAGACATGGATCGGCGGTACGGCCATCGACGCTCTGCTCACGGCCGTTTGGGGCGGATGGGCTGGCTTTGACGCGATGATCGGCGGCAATCCGCTTCACACATGGTTCTCGTTTTTTCTATTCTGGATAATTCAGGTTGTCATCATCCTAAAGGGAATCGAGGGCATCAAGTATCTCGAATCGTGGGCCGCGCCGCTGCTACTTCTCGGTGGTTTAGTGCTGCTCGTATGGGCGACATCAGCCGCGGGCGGGCTTTCAAACGTGCTTGCGGGTTCCGCTGTCCTGCAAAAGCAGACTAATAATTTCTGGACAGTTTTTCCGGGTGCTCTGACTGCATCGGTCGGATATTGGGCAACACTTAGCCTTAATATTCCCGACTTCACTCGATACGCCAAGTCGCAGCGTTCTCAGATGCTCGGTCAGGCCCTCGGTCTGCCGCTCACGATGACGGCCTTCGCGTTCATCGGCGTCGCCGTGACCAGCGCAACCGTGATCATTTACGGCGAGGCGATCGCCGATCCCGTTAAGCTAATTCAGCGCTTTGACAGCACCGCCGTCATTCTTTTCGCGATGATCGTAATCTTCATCGCACAGCTGACAACCAACATGGCGGCAAACGTTGTTTCTCCGTCGAATGATTTTTCGAATCTAAATCCAAAGCGCATCTCGTACGTAATGGGCGGGTTGATAACGGCCGTCATCGGTATTGTGATGATGCCGTGGCAGCTGATGTCGTCAATGAGTGCTTACATTTTCACCTGGCTGATCGGCTATTCGGGTTTGATGGGAGCGATCGGGGGCATTCTTATCTGCGACTATTTTTTGATCCGGAACAAGCACCTTGAACTGGACGAACTTTTCAAAACACACGGCATTTATTCTTACGGCAACGGCTTCAACTGGCGAGCGATCGTGGCGTTGATCGTTGCCATTGCTCCCGTTGTGCCCGGCTTTATTCGTGCGGCCACAACACCCGGCGGACAGGTCTCCGATCCGGGTTTTCTCGACACGCTTTACATTTATGCATGGTTTGTTACTTTCGGAATCGCGTTTGTGTTGTATTATTTGTTGATGAAATTAGGAAGTTCTGCATTTGAGAAAACTAACGAAGCTGATAAATAGCCATTAAACTCATGTCTAGAATAATCAAAGCAGGCCTGATACAGGCACACAACGTTGCATCGACCGATGCGCCGATCGACGAGATCAAGAAAGCGAACATCGACAACCAGATGAAGTATGTCGAGGCGGCCGCGAAACAAGGCGTGCAGATGCTTTGCTTTCAGGAGATTTTCGCCACGCCATACTTCATGGCGGAGCAATCGACACGTTGGTATGAGGCGGTGGAAAAGGTGCCCGATGGTCCCACCGTAAAGCTGATGCAGGACGTCGCTAAGCAATTCGGAATGGTGCTCGTGGTGTCCGTTTACGAGGAAGAGATGGCGGGAATTTATTACAACACGGCCGCCGTAATCGATGCTGACGGAACGTATCTTGGCAAATATCGAAAGACTCATATTCCGCATGTCGCGCCCGGATTTTGGGAGAAGTTTTACTTCCGTCCGGGCAATCTTGGCTATCCGTGTTTCGATACTGCGTTTGCACGAATCGGCGTTTACATCTGTTATGACCGACATTTCCCTGAAGGAGCTCGTTGCTTGGGATTGAACGGAGCTGAGATCATCTTTAATCCATCCGCAACAGTTGCGGGGCTAAGCGAATATCTTTGGAAGCTCGAACAACCGGCACATGCGGCGGCTAATGGATATTTTGTGGGCGCGATAAATCGGGTTGGGACCGAGGAGCCTTGGAACATCGGAGAATTTTACGGCCAAAGCTA
This sequence comes from Pyrinomonadales bacterium, assembly GCA_038256005.1. Lineage (GTDB taxonomy): Bacteria > Acidobacteriota > Blastocatellia > Pyrinomonadales > Pyrinomonadaceae > OLB17. The sequence continues at coordinate 15,233 of JBBSKW010000043.1, read as the reverse complement.
CTTTTGCGATCCTCGAGGACAGATCATAATCGAAGGCTCACGCGACCAAGATGAACTGATCGTTGCCGATCTCGACTTGGACAAGATCAAGGAAGTTAGAAACACCTGGCAATTCTTTCGCGACCGTCGACCCGATGCTTACGGCGCGATCATTGACGACTAGGTCAGTACCGTCTTTCATTTATGAAGATCATAATTTTACTTATTATAACTGTCTTTTCTGCACCGGCATTCGGCCAAACTCCGGCGCGTATTGAAACTGAGCTTCTCGGATTTCTGGCCGATATTTCAAAGTACGGAAATTACGGCGGCGAACGCGATGACGAAAAACTTACGGCTGCGAATGAAGCACTCAAACGCTCGTTAATGGATAACGGAACGAAAGCGGCTTTTTTGGCATATGCATTTCCAAAGCTACAGGAAGAAATGTTTGTTGCCACTTCCAAAGACGGAAAGTTTCGCATCTATTCGTGGGATCGGCAGTCCGGCGGGACGATGCGAGACTTTACCGAGGTCTATCAATTTCGCGGCAGTGGCGGCAATACGATAATGTGGGCCGAGAACGATGAGGACGAATCTGCCGGATCGTTTTATCCCGAGATATTTCAAGTTGCTTCGAAAGGCGGCCCGATCTATCTGGCAACTTCGACGTTCATCGGGTCGACATCGATGCACGGGCAATCGATCAAGACGATCAAAATAAATGGCGATGACCTCGATCTCACAGCCAAGCTGATTCGAACCGGTTCAGGTCCGGCGAATTCCGTTGGTTTTGGCTACGACTTTTTTTCGGTGGTGGACAGAAAGGAAAGGCCGATCAAGCTGTTCCAATTCAACGAAGCAAGAAAGGAGTTTAGGTTTCCGATCGTGATCGAAGATGATGAAGCGCCTCAAGGCCGCGTGACCAATAAATTCATTACTTATCGTTTCAACGGAACGTATTTTGTAAAGGTTGGCTAGATAAATGGACAACAGCTATTGCACACCGCTCGACATCGCACAAATCGAGCAGAATTTTGCCGAGCTGAATCCGGAGATGTCACCGGCTGAGGCAGGCGTCGAATCGAACCGCTGTCTATACTGCTACGACGCGCCATGCATGCATGCGTGCCCGACGCATATTGATGTTCCTTCGTTCATTAAAAAAATAGCAAGCGGGAATCTGACCGGTTCCGCCCGCGTGATATTTGACGCAAATCCGATCGGAGCAACTTGCGCTCGGGTTTGTCCCGTTGACGTTCTGTGTGAAGGTGCGTGCGTCGAGAAGACGTTGTTGAAAAAGCCGATCGAGATAGGGCGCTTGCAACGTTATGCGACCGATAATGCTTTGATAAGCGATAGACAGTTGTTTGATAAACGCGAATCGAACGGAAAGTCGGTAGGCATTGTTGGCTCCGGCCCCGCCGGACTTTCTTGTGCGATGTATCTCGCAAGGCTCGGGTATGACGTAACCGTTTACGAACGACGGGAGCGTGCTGGCGGGCTCGACACGTATGGCATGGCCGAGTACAAAATGTCGCAATCGGTGTCGCTCGCAGAGGTCGAATTGATCGCGAAAATGGGAGCCAAGTTTTTGCTGAATACTGTGATCGTTGGCGGATCGACAGAGGCAGTCGAACGGAATGTAGTTGAGCAAGGAAATATTCGAATGGTTTCATTTGAGGAGGTGAAAGCATGGCACGACGCCGTGTTTCTCGCTATCGGGCTTGGTGTTACGAACGACCTTGGCATTCCAGGCGAAAATCTTCGCGGCGTTTACGACGCACTCGAATTTATCGAACGGATCAAGACGCGTGAATGGCGATCGATCCCACTTGGAAAAACAATTGTGGTGATCGGCGCCGGGAACACTGCGATCGACGCGGCGACTCAGGCGAAACGGCTTGGTGCAAATAAGGTAATTCTCGCTTATCGGCGGACTGAACAAGATGCGTCGGCGTATGATTACGAATTAGAACTTGCGAAGAAAGATGGCATTGAGTTTGTTTGGCAGGCTGCGCCGCTCGAAGTTGTTTCAGATGAGATCAACTCGCACGTCGCCGCACTTCGATGCGAACGAACTGACGGTTCCGGCGAAGTGTTTGAAATTTCGTGCGACATGGTGATCAAGGCTATCGGTCAGAAGAAACAGGTCTCGTTCTTTCAACATGTGGCCCGCGTTGATGTAGATGAAAAAGGCCGCGTCGTCGTCGACGCAAACACCCGAACGTCCGATCGCAAGATCTTCGCGGGTGGTGATTGCGTCAACGGCGGTTCTGAAGCAGTCGATGCCGCGCAGATGGGGAAAATGGCAGCTATCGGAATTCATCATTCGCTTTCGGGTGAACGGGTTTCATTTGCGGGCTCGGCCATTCCAAAGTAAACTTTCGACAAGTTTTTTCAATACCAAACTCGCATTTGCAGACGTGAAGAAAAATTATGAAGGACGAAAAAGATCGAGTTGTTGATCCGCAACCGGCCGGATTTGTGAACCGTGCGCTAAACATAATTGAAACGCTTGGCAATAAACTGCCCGACCCTGCTGCATTGTTTTTAATTCTTTTGTTCGTAGTTTGGATCCTGTCAGCAATTCTTTCAAACATTTCGTTTGCTGAGATCGATCCGCGAACCGGTAAGGGACTGGTTATTAACAATCAGATGACCGGCACCGCGATCGCGACTTTTCTGTCGAACCTTGTCACGACGTTTACGAGCTTCCATCCGCTCGGTGTTGTTCTAGTGGCGTTGCTTGGTGTCGGCGTTGCTGAGCATACGGGCTTTATCAACGCCGCCCTGAAGGGTTTGCTGAGCTTTACTTCTGCCTCGATGCTGACGCCGATGGTTATTTTCGTCGCGATAATCAGCCATACTGCGGCCGACGCCGGCTACGTACTCGTAATTCCACTTGGCGGTGTGATCTTCTTTTCGGCCGGACGCCATCCTTTAGCTGGGATCGCGGCAGCCTTTGCAGGTGTCTCGGGCGGTTTTAGCGCTAACTTCATTCCGTCAAGTCTTGATCCTTTGCTTTCCGGTCTAACACAATCTGGTGCACAAATTATAGACGCTTCTCGTTTAGTAAATCCGCTTTCTAACTGGTATTTCACTGGCGCGTCGTGCCTTATTATCGTTGCAGTTGGTTGGTTTATTACAGACAAGATCATTGAACCCCGCTTGAATAAGAATACGGTGGTCGACGGTGATCCTGACGAAATGCCAAAGATGGAAACGCTCGGTCCCAAAGAAAAGCGGGGATTGATCGCCGGACTGATCGCAATGGCACTCGGAATCGTTTTGCTTGCGGCGGTCTCTATCCCTGAGAGTTCGCCGATGCGTTCACAGCCGGGTTTTCGCTTCTCGGCGGATTCTGTCAATAATATCCAAGCCGCAGGCGTTCCGGATGCTATTGTCGCAAAGATCAAGCCGATCGTTGGAAAAGATATCTTCGGCAAAACCGCATTTGACAGTGCTCTGAAGACGAATCTGGGTGATGAAGATCTGAAACAATATGGACCGGTTTTCACTCTAAATGCCCAGCCGGTTGCTCCGCAGTTAACGGCGTCAACAGCGCCACTGATGTTGTCGATCGTTTCCTTCATCTTCCTTCTCTTTTTGATCCCCGGAATTGTTTACGGGTATGCGGCCGGAACCGTTGAGAGCCATAAAGATATAATCCAAGGTATGAGTAAAGCGATGAGCACGATGGGCTATTACATCGTACTAGCGTTTTTCGCATCCTTGTTCATTGCGGCATTCGGTCAATCGAATATCGGAGCATTGATTGCCCTAAAAGGAGCGGGCGGCCTTCAAGCATTAAATCTGCCTCCGCAGGTAACGATCATCGGTATCATTTTTCTTACCGCGACCGTGAACTTGCTGATCGGGTCGGCCTCAGCAAAGTGGGCGTTGCTCGCGCCGATCTTTGTGCCCTTGCTAATGACTCTTGGAATGTCGCCGGAACTTGCTCAGGCGGCATATCGAATAGGTGATTCAACGACGAACATTATCACGCCTCTGATGCCGTATTTCCCGTTAGTAGTAGTTTTCGCCCAGCGTTATGTCAAGAATACGGGCATCGGAACTCTTGTGTCTCTGATGTTGCCTTATTCCATCGCTTTCTTCATCACCTGGGTCATTTTCCTCATGGCCTATTGGGCTCTAGGCATTCCGCTTGGGTTACAGGCACCCTATACGTATCCGTAAATTATGGCTGATCTGAGCGTCAATTTCGCAGGAATAAAATCACCGAATCCGTTTTGGCTAGCAAGTGCTCCGCCAACAAACATGGGTTCGATGATCGAACGTGCGTTTGACGCGGGCTGGGGTGGAGCGGTGTGGAAAACGTTGGGTGACCCGATCACGAACGTTTCATCGCGGCTTGCTTCGCTCGACCACGGTGCGCTCAGGATGATTGGGTTAAATAACATCGAGTTGATCACAGATCGGCCGCTTGAGGTAAATCTGAAAGAGGTTTACGAATGTAAGAAAAAGTATCCGAACAACGCGGTGATTGTGTCCTTGATGGTCGAATCGAAACGTGAGGCATGGCACGAGATCGTCAAGCGTTCACAGGATACCGGCTGCGATGGATTCGAACTGAACTTTGGTTGTCCGCATGGGATGAGCGAGCGCGGAATGGGTGCGGCGATGGGACAGGTGCCGGAATACACGTGTATGGTCACCGAGTGGGTGAAAGAGGTTTCCGACATTCCGGTCATCGTAAAACTCACGCCTAACGTAACCCACATCGTCCCGCCAGGACGTGGAGCTCAGAATGGCGGTGCCGATGCGGTATCGCTGATCAATACGATCAACTCGGTAATGGGCGTCGATATCGACACGATGATCCCTTATCCGAATGTTAACGGAATGGCGGCTCACGGTGGATATTGCGGCCCGGCCGTAAAGCCGATCGCTCTCAATATGGTTTCGGAACTGGCTCGCGACGCCGAATTCAATATTCCGATCAGCGGTATTGGCGGGATAAACACCTGGCGTGATGCGGTGGAATTTTTACTGCTTGGAGCGGGAAATGTTCAGGTCTGCACAGCCGTGATGCATTACGGATACAGGATCGTCGAGGACATGATCGACGGGTTAAACAATTATCTTGACGATAAAGGATTTACCAGCGTCAATGACATTATCGGAAGATCCATTGACCGCATGACCGATTGGGGCAACCTCGACCTCAATTACGACGTTAAGGCGCACGTCAACGAAGAACACTGCATCCGCTGCAATCTCTGCTACGTCGCTTGCGAAGACGGTGCCCATCAGAGTTTTGAATTCGTCGAAAAAGACGGCGTGAAATATCCACGAGTCATCGAGGCCGAATGCGTCGGCTGTAATCTCTGTGCATTGGTTTGCCCATCGCCGGGAGCAATATCAATGGAGCGCCGCGATGACGGCTCGAATCCGCAGACCTGGCGGGAAAGAAGTAGCTTGTAATCTTTCCATTCCAATTGCCAATCTAACATCATATAGAGTTTGTTTTGATGGACCGGCCTGCTATCGCCCCGAGAGCGGCGACAAATCTGTCAAAATTTGCAAACCTGTTATCTTGCGTGAATCCTTTCACATAACGTGCATATATCTGCTGGGCGATAACCGCTATCTTGAACGTTCCAAAAACATAGTAGTAGTGGATGTTAGATATGTCGCGGCCGGATGCTTCAGCGTATATTTCAGCTAATTCCCGACGCGAAATATTTTCCATCAATACGCGCGGGTTGGAAGGCATATTTAGCATCTCTTCGCCTGCGTCGGCGGACATCCAATAGCCTAGCGTTGTTCCCAGATCCATCAGCGGATCGCCACTCGTTACCATTTCCCAATCGAGCACGGCGGTTATCTTTGTCAGATCGTCGGGGTCGAGGATTATGTTGTCGAACTTGTAATCGTTGTGGATGAGCGAAGCTCCAGATTCAACTGGGATGTTTTTGTTAAGCCATTTTAGCGCCGATTCTAGTTCCGGATGTTCATCCGTTTTTGCTGCAAAATATCGCTTCGTCCAGCCCTCGACCTGTCGGCGGCAATAGCCTTCTGGCTTGCCAAGGTTATTCAGTCCGGCTGCTTTGTAATCCAGGGCGTGCAGATCACTTAGGTTTCGGATGAAGGATCTGCAGACCTTGAGTCTAAGGTCGTCAGAATTCTCAAGAGTTACCTTTTCACCGAAGTCGTCTCGTTCCTCAGATTCGACCACCCTCTCGCTGGGGCGGTACTGACCTGTTTGACCGCGTATTATCAAGCCCCTCCGCCGTTCCATAAGGTAAAATTCTGAGCCGATGACCGATTCGTCATCACAAAATAGAAGAGGCTTGGGAGCGGGCGGATAGACGACGGAGAGTTTCGACAACACATCAAACTCGCGACGCATATCGTGAGCCGTTTTTACAGTATTTCCAACCGGCGGGCGTCGAAGGACGTAATCTTTATCTTCGAATTGGACTAAGTAAGTAAGGTTAGAACTGCCCGAGCGGAATTGGGCTATGGCAATCTCACTCCCGCCAAAATGGGCGTTAAGATATTTGGCGAGGGACTCTTGGTCGATTTCTTCGCCGGAGCGAATGGTACTTGTTTCGGACATAAAAATGCACTCGCCGGCGATTTACGACTTCGAGTGCGATTTTAGTTTAAAGCAAATGCATTACCAACTTTCAATGATTATGAAAGCGGCCGCTATTTTTCCTTCTTCTTGACTATCGTGACAGTTACCTTAAACTCACCCTCGTTGCCTTCGGGGGCGTCGTCGTTGACGGTTAGCCATAAAGTGCCAGTCCTCGTGGCTACAACTTCCTTCTTATCGCCATAGACCCAAGCTTGAATCGCTTGATTTTTTTTCACGACGGCGGGTGTTATCTTGACCGCCAAGCCGTAACGCAATTTTGTTTCGAGCGGGTAATATCCAGGAGGCTGTTCTGAAAAATTAGTTGTGCCTTCCGGACCGTGAATCCCCCATGTGCCGCCGACATCAACCTTTCCTTTCGCCTCGAGCCTAACCGTGTCACCGGCTGTGACCGTGATGCCGGTATTGATCCATTTCAAACCGGTTTCCCCGGAAACGGTAATTTCTTTGGTAGTTTCGTCTTGGGCATTGACGGTGCCGGTCACAAAAAGGATCCCGCCTAAAGCAATAGTTAATGCAAAGGCTGAAATTGATTTCATTTTGTTCTCCATGTTTTCCGGCGTTGCCCGATATATCTACGTCAGGCAAGGCCCGTGTGTCCAAACTCTTACGAGTAAATCACACATTGTGACGCTAGGGGAAGGTTTTTTTGCGTTGTGTGGTATTTTGGTCGGATGGATTTTAAAAGCTCTGTCCGAACTGTGGAGAAGCGCGAGCGATTGCATCGGTTCATGGACAATCACATTTATCCGAATGAATTGGCATATTCCAACGAGATAAATTCGGGCGACCGATGGCAGCCATCTGAATTGATCGAGGGGCTAAAGCAAAGTGCAAAAGCCGAGGATCTGTGGAATTTATTCTTACCGGATATTTCAGGATTATCCAATTTGGAATACGCACCGCTTGCCGAGATGATGGGTCGGGTAACGTGGGCACCTGAAGTTTTCAATTGTTCAGCACCGGATACAGGCAACATGGAGGTGCTGCACCTCTATGGTTCGGATGAGCAGAAAGAGAAGTGGTTATCTCCGTTATTGAATGGAGAGATTCGCTCGTGTTTTGCGATGACCGAGCCCGAAGTCGCTTCAAGCGATGCGACGAATATACAGGCTTCGATAAAAGCAGAGGGCGACAATTACGTTCTTAACGGCCGGAAATGGTGGTCAACAGGTGCTGGGGATGCTCGATGCAAGCTGGCGATCTTTATGGGCAAGACCGACGAAGCTGCGCCAAAGCATCAGCAGCAGTCGATGATCCTTGTGCCGATGGATGCAGATGGCGTAAAGGTCGAGCGGCTTCTAAATGTGTTTGGTTATGATGATGCTCCGAATGGCCATGGTGAAATTTCATTTACGAATGTCCGGGTGCCGAAAGAAAATCTATTACTTGGTGTAGGCCGCGGCTTCGAGATCGCACAGGGAAGGCTCGGTCCGGGGCGCGTTCATCATTGTATGCGGCTGATCGGCGTTGCGGAGCGTTCATTGGAAATGATGTGCGAACGAGCGAAGGCACGCGTTGCATTCGGAAAGCCTGTTTCTGAACAGGGCGTCGTACGCCGATGGATCGCTGAAGCGCGCCTTTCCATTGATCAGGCCCGCTTGCTCGTTCTAAAAGCCGCGTGGATTATGGACACCTCCGGAAACAAAGCGGCTCGCAAAGATATCGCAATGATAAAAGCCGTGGCGCCGCAAATGGCACTTAAAATTATCGACCGTACAATTCAAGTCAACGGCGGTGGCGGCGTTTCGCAAGACTTTCCGTTGGCTCAATTTTGGATCTATGCTCGTTCGTTACGACTTGCCGATGGCCCGGACGAAGTGCACCTTGAATCGATCGCAAAAATGGAGCTAGCTAACTCGCAATAACTTAGCGTCATTGGCCAGGGAGCACCGTTACTATACAGCCGATTTTTTGATATCGAAGCCACAAATAGTTTGTTATTAGGCGACCGCAAACTGTCACTCGCTTCACAAATCTGTTAACAGGATCGCAACGTCGATTCGGTCAGGGAACCGCCTGTCGGTCATTCTGACAACTTTTTTTCCATCCATCGTTCAACATTGTAAAAAAGTGTTGACAGATGCAAAACATTCCTGTAATTTAATCACTTGACGGTGCTAAACCGTTCCTCTTCGCCACCCGATGCGAACATTTTTTCTAAAAGACAACATATTCCGAAACCGATCATAGGAGCGGTTTGTTTATTCGAAACACAAGCGGATGTTACGGCACCGCATTCAGTTGGCCTGCTCTAAACGTTCCATAATGCTGTCGGTCCGGGTGGCAACAATCTTCAAAGACCGTTTATCCGCAAAAGTTTCGAATAAGATTTAAGAGATCTAATAAATAGATAGGGCATAACTGCCTTGAAAGGAGCTAAAAAAATGCTGTTCGGTAAAAAGAAAAGCGTAGCCGGTTTGGACATAGGTTCAAGCTCGATAAAAATGGTCGAGCTCGACGGTAAGGCAAACAGCCTGAACCTTGTCAGCCTCGGTTTTCAGAATCTTCCCGCCGATACGATCATCGATGGTCAGATAATGGAGTTGAACACCGTTTCCGATGCGATACAAAGCGTGTGCAGTTCGAATTCGGTCGGAGCTACGAGTGTCGTAACTGGTGTTAGCGGCCATTCAGTGATCATCAAGAACATCGTTTTGCCGCCAATGAGTGCCGAAGAGCTTGAAGAATCGATCGATTGGCATGCCGAAGAACATATTCCGTACGATCTTGCTGACGTAAGTCTTGATTACCAAATAACCGGCCAGTCGCCGGACGCCACAAACGTCTTGATCGCTGCATGCAAACGTGATCGTATTGAAAATGTTCGGCAAGCGATCCAGCTCGCCGGAAAAGTACCAGCAGTGATCGACGTAGATACATTCGCCCTCCAGAATTGCTACGAATTGAATTACCAGCCAGACGAATCACAAGTTGTAACGCTTCTTAATATTGGAGCCTCGACGATGAACGTGAATATCGTGAAAGGCACACGATCGCTCTTCACTCGGGATATCACTGTCGGCGGCAGCCAGTTTACAGATGTTCTACAAAGAAGTCTCGGCCTGAGCTATCAGCAGGCTGAAGCCGTAAAACGCGGAGATACTAATAATGTCGAAGGCCTCGAAGAAAAATCTATCGAACCTTTGATGAATAATGTTACCGAGATCGTCGCTATGGAGATCCAAAAGACGTTTGATTTCTACCGGGCGACGACCGAAGACAACCAGACAGTTGTGCAAAAGATATTGATCTCGGGCGGCGGATCGAAGTTGCAAGGTCTTGCACAAGATCTTTCAGCACGTCTAGAGCTTCCAGTCGAGGTCCTCAATCCATTCCGCAGCATCAATATCGACAGTAGAAAATTCGATTCTGTATATCTTAACGAGATCATGCCCGAAATGGCCGTAGCCGTCGGTTTGGCAATGAGGGGAGTGTAAACAATGATTAAGATCAACCTATTAAATTCAGTTACCGAACGACAGGGCAGTACCGTAATGGCAGTAGACCGCAAGGTTTCCAGCCCGGCATCTCGTTTGTTGCTTCTTACTCTTGCCGTCGGATTTCTGTTCGCTGCGGTAGTTGGATGGGACGTGATCAGTTCCCAGATGGCTAAAACGCACGCTGAGAAAGAAAAGGCTGAGCAACAGCAGATCCAGAAGGAACTGGAAGTTGTGATGAAGGAGCAGCAGGAACTTGAGCAAAAGATCAAGAATATCGATACGCGCATCGAAGCGATCAAGAACCTCAGGGCAAAACAGGCTGGTCCGAGCGCTGTACTTGAAGCAATGCGCGAACGAATCGCGATGGTTCCCGGTCTATTCCTCAAAAGTATTGAGCAAACCGGCGACCAGATCACCATCTCCGGAAATTCTCCTGATGAATCTGCCGTCACACAGTTTGGGCGCAGCCTAGAGTTTTCCAATGGCCTGTTCTCAAACCTAAACATCGAAACAAAAAGGGAAGAGGTCGCTAATCAATTAGCGTCGGCTCCGGTTGGTGGTGGCGAAGCGCCAAAGGTCAATATCGTGAACTTCACGATCAAGACCGCGTACACGCCTTCGAAAGCACCAAATCCTGACGCCGCAAATCCGACGACCGCTGGAGTTGCTCCGGCCCCGGGACAGGGAGCACCTGCGATCCAGGTTGCAAAAAATTAGTCAATCCGGACCTCTAGGTTCGGCCCATCGAATTCTTGAAATAAGAAGGACACAACAATGTTAGAGAAACTCAAAAGCCTTACTTGGTATTTCCAGCTGATGATCCTGGTTGGAATTGCAGCTCTTCTTTACTCGTGCGTCTGGTATTTCGTGACCAGCGAAACACGGGCCGAGGTGGCGATACTCAATGAAGAGGTTGCCGCACTGAAAGCAAAGAACGAAGCTGCGCGAATTGCGACCGAAAGGATCGGTGAATTCCGTGCGATCTACGCTAGCAAAGCGATGGAATACGAAGAGCTTAAGGTTCTTCTTCCTGAGCAGCGAGAGATAACAAATGTTCTGCAAGGTTTGCAGGACAACGCAAAGGATTCACGGTTGATCGTAATGCGCTTTTCGCCACGGGACGATTCGCAACAGGATGCGATCATGGCCAAGCCGGTCGAGGTCGAGGTGGATAGTAACTTCAACAATCTCCGGGCGTTCTTTGACAAGATGGCAAAGCTCCCGAGAATTGTGTCGATCACAGATTTCAAGATCAACCAGAAAGACAAGCAGTCCGCCGACAAAACTCTTAACGCACAATTCGTTCTCACGGCATACTATGCTGACCCTCAGTTTATGAACACTAAACCGGCCCCAGGCGCGCCGGGCGCACCGCCTGCCGGAAACCCAACACCGGGAGCTCCAGCAGTACCCCCGCCGGGAGCGACGAAATAGCCCCGCCAAATACCTTGTCATTTCTTAACGAGAGATAAAGCCATGATCAACAAAGCAAAGATCCAACGATTCCTTACGCTCACATTCGCAATCGCCGGCCTGATTATTGTCGCCGGTATCGCGAACGAGACGAACGCACAATCGCGTGATCCCTTCGCCAAGCCCGGTTGGGCACGAACAAAGGAACCAGGTACGGGTGGTGTTCGTACTGGGCCGGGAGCAAAAACGGCACCAGAATTTACACCCGGGATTCCCTCGATCGATCAACGGATCGAATATTTCAAGCGGCTCCGAGAAGAAGCCGCCGCGAACGGACAGCCATTACCGAAAGTCACAAGCGTGATCGCACTAAGTGAAATGCAGGTCACCGGCATCTTTCGTACGCCCCGAGGTTATGCGGCGATGGTCGAGGCTACGCCGATCCGCCTTTCATACACAGTTTATCCTGGTGAAAAATTCTTTGACGGCCAGCTGGTTGCTGTTGAAGAGAACCGGCTCGTGTTTCGTAAGGTGACCAAGGTGGCAAAAGGAAAGTTTGCAACGACCGTTGAGAATAAGCCTCTTCGAAAATACACGCAGCGCGAGCAGATCCAAGGCACCGCGCCGACAGGTGCGGAAACAATGGCACAAGGCGCTGCCCCGGTCGCGTCTGACGTACTGGCCGCAGCTCCGGCCCCGGTCATATCGCCGCTTGACGAAATGAATCGTCAGCCTGAACAGCCTGATGAAAAGAAAACCACTTCTGCTAAGAAGCCAGTCAAAGTAGCACGAAACAAGAATTAAAAGTTTGATCGCGGCCGTTCTATAAGGCGACCGCTAGTTCAATGACGCAGTATAAACGGCCCGTCAAGCCCACACAGGCGAACGGCCAGTTCTGTAACGGAGGAAACATGAATTCTCTTCATTCGATACGCGGTTACGGCCGAAAGGTGGTCATCGCAACTCTAATTGTCGCAACACTTACGATGGTCAGCCTTGGCCAGCAAGTTCGTCCCCAGGATCAGGGAAAGCGGTACGGTGATGCCGGTTTCGTTGGTGAACCGATCAACTTAAATGTAGTTGACGCTGATGTTCGCGATATTCTCAGCTATATTACCGAGCAATACGGAGTGAACTTTGTTATCGACAAGTCGGTCAAAGCAACACCGGTAACGGTCAACGTAAGCGAAGTTCCCTGGAACGTAGCTCTTGATTCGGTTCTTCAGTCTCAAGAACTCGGTGTTCAAGTGAACGGCACGATACTTCGCGTTGCCGACTCAAAGGTCCTCGCCTCTGAAGGTGAGATATATAGACTTAGACAAGATAACCAGTTGGATACGGCGCCGCTTTATACGGAGTTCATCCGTCTAAACTATGCCCGGGCCAAAGGAGCTCTAGCACGAGGAGTCGAGACTTCGGGAACGTCGACAGAGCCAAATAGAGGTTTATCAAATGCTTCGTATACGGAACCAGCATCCGGACTACCTAGCTTCGGGTCAGGTGCTGCATCCGCTAGTAGTTCCGGCGAAGGAATACTTCCGATCATTCAAAGACGTCTTTCGCGACGCGGATCGGTGGAAGTGGATGAACGAAGCAATTCGCTTATTATCACCGATGTTCGCGAGAACATGGCGGCGATCAAACAGCTTGTAGCAATTCTTGACCAGGCAGAACCACAGGTCGAGATAGAAGCCCGCATCGTGGTCGCAAGTCGCAATTTTAGTCGTGATATCGGCGTTCAGCTCAGCGGCCTAGTAATTGGAGCTCGCGGGAGCGGAGCCCAAGGCGGAACTCTTGGAAATAATGGCACCACGCTTCCGATTCCCGCCAGTCTTCCAGGACAAGGCCCTAACGGCAGCCTGCTGTCGAGCATTCCAAATACGGTTATCGGCCTCACGACTGGCATATTCGGCACTGCACAGATCAACATGCTGATCTCAGCGGGTGAACAGAAAGGCCAAGCGAAGATCATTGCATCACCTAGAGTAACAGCTCTGAACGGAAAGAAAGCTAAAATAGAAAACAAAGTGCAGATCCCGATCCAAACAATTCAAGCTGGTCAAGGTGGCGGAGATCCGATCGTTACGACGACCTATGTTAACGTACCGCTTAAGCTTGAGATCACTCCGCAGATTACAGATGTCGGCACAGTGGTTTTGAACGTCTTGGCGGAGAACTCATCGGCATCTACCACGGTTGCAGGTGCACCGCCGGCGATCAACTCGCAAGTAATGGAATCGTCAGTTACCGTTCCGGACGGCGGAACAACAGTTGTTGGCGGCGTTTTATTTGACGACGAACGTGAGAGCCAAGATCGCACTCCCGGTTTGTCGCGAATCCCTCTCTTGGGTAACCTTTTCAAACGGAAGGGCGTACAGAGAAGTACGAATGAAATACTTTTCTTTATCACGCCGCGAATTTACCGGCCGGATTATGCGACCGCTCCCGGCTCGTCTGGCACCAAACCCACCGAGACAATAATCCAGCCCGTGCCGTTGGGTAATCCTCCATCGAATTCTTCTGGTAATCAAACGATGCCGCAGAATGCTCCGGCACCGTCGAATCAACCGGCTGCACAAGTGGTACCGGTTAAACCGTAACAATTAACGGTCTCGGGCAATCCGCCGATCGACCAGGCAGTGTTTCCTCCATCGAAAACCCGCCGATAGCCATAACGGCCGTCGGCGGGCTTTTTGCGTAATAACTGGAAATCTAATTAGGAATGTAACCGGCAGGAACGGGAATGTCTCCGGCGAGTCCAAAGTTAGCAATCGTAAACACGCCATCAGAGCTTCTGATTATGAACCACGTTCCGTCCCGATAAATACCCAGATCGGTGCGGCCATCGCCGTCATAATCAGCCGGAGCCGGCGTGTCGGTAGAAATTCCGAACGGCCCACCAGTGTAACCCGCAGTGGATCGCAAGAGATACCAAAATCCTTCAGATGGACGGTAAAGTGCAGGATCGGCCCGTCCGTCGCCGTCGTAATCGCCCTGAACCGGCTTATCTTCGGCTAAGCCAAAGGGGAAGATCAAAAAGCTGCCATTCGAGCTTCGCTGGATAAACCAAACGCCTTCTGACGGCCGATAGACCGCGATATCGGTTTTTCCATCGCCATCGAAGTCTGCTTGGACCGGCTTGTCGGTCGAAAATCCGAATGTCCGGATGTCGAATCCGCCATCTGAGCTTCGATATATATACCAGGTCGAATCCGAGGGTCGCCAAACCGCTAGATCGGCTTTTAGATCGCCGTCATAATCACCGGGCACAGGCCTATCACCGGCAGCACCCCACGCGACCGTCGCATACCCACCGGTGGACTTAGCGATGTACCAAAAACCATCTGAAGGCCGGAAAACCGCGAGATCGGTCTTACCATCGCCATCGTAATCGCCCGGAGCTATCAAATCACCTGATTGTCCGAACTGATTTCCAATGAATGCACCGTCCGAACTGTTCTGAGAAACCCAAACTCCGTTTGATGGTCGAAATATTGAAAGGTCGCTTGAGGTATCCCCATCAAAACTCGCAATAGCCGAGCCGGACAGAGTCGCCCCGGAGTCAGTATAGATGTAATCACCATTCGGCCCGCCGTCGCTGTTTGCCGCATTGCCCGCAACAAAAAAGCGTATCTTTCCAACACGCTGAGCGGGTGCCGTCCAGGTGAAGTTCCATGTCCTTGAACCGAAAACAGGCGACGTGACACCGTTCACGGTTTGCATAATATATCGGCGTTCCAGCCCATTAATGATCGTACTGTCCAGCTGAAGAT
>JBBSKW010000042.1:0-21687 GCA_038256005.1 Pyrinomonadales bacterium | reverse complement strand
TTTGGCACTGGAGAGCGACGGGGCGGATTATCAGGCGGTGAACGTCGGAACGGGCCGTGCGACGTCGGTCAAGGAGATCGCGCAGCTGTTGGCAAAGGGGCTGGGCAAAGATATCGAACCCGAGATCGTCGGGAAATATCGCGAAGGCGATATTAGAAAGTGTGTTTCCGATATCACGAAAGCGCAACAGCTTCTTGGCTATGAGCCGAAGGTCACGCTTGAAGCCGGCTTGGAAGAACTGCTCGCATGGGTCTCCGAACAGGAAGCCGATGACAAGGTGCAGGCCGCAACAGCGGAGCTCGCGGCGCACAGTTTAGTTAAGTAACAACGGATTTGCACAGATTTCCGCGGATTATTTCAGAATATTTTAGTGCACAGAAATGATATTTTTTTGACGGATTGCTTTTTGCCTCGATATGGATCGGTTGCTAGCACAGAGAACTCAAGATCTAAAAGAGAATCGGTGAAAATCCGCGTTAATCCGTTGTTAGAAATATGGCCGAAGAACTTTTGCACGGTGATTTGACCTACAAGATCATCGGACTGGGAATGCAGGTACATCGGACATTGGGGCATGGATTTTTAGAGAAGGTGTATGAGAACTCGTTGATTGTTCTCTTTGCAAAGAACGGAATCTTTGCCGAACAGCAGGTTCCGATAAAGGTATTGTTTGAAGGTGTAATCGTTGGAGACTATTTTGCGGACATTTTAGTTGAGAAATCGGTCATCCTCGAACTAAAGACCTGCGACCGGATCACTAATATTCACAAAGCGCAGGCTTTGAACTATTTGAAAGCAACCGGGATCGATCTGGCGCTGATCTTAAACTTCGGTGCGAAGAGCTTTGACATTATCGATTGATAAATCGGTTAAGATGAATAACAACGGATTAACACAGATTTTCGCGGATTATTTTAGGTAGATCGTTAGGATCCCATTAGTCTTCCTCAGTCGGTGTACGGTTTGGGGATCGGGCTTAACGAATTATCGTTTGACGCTAAAACACGCTCAACCAAGTTAGTAATTTGATCCGTGTAAATCTGGGTTAATCTGCTGTTAAAAATTTTTATGTACATATTGGGGCTTACAACTCTTGGCGATTCTGCGGCGGCGATCATAAAAGATGGGCAATTGATCGCGTCGGTCGAAGAAGAGCGTTTTTCGCGGAAGAAACATCACGCGGGCTTTCCTTACAAGGCGATCGAATTTTGTCTGAAACAGGCGGGCATCACGCTGGCCGAGGTTGAGCACGTCGGGCATTATTGG
This sequence comes from Pyrinomonadales bacterium, assembly GCA_038256005.1. GTDB lineage: Bacteria > Acidobacteriota > Blastocatellia > Pyrinomonadales > Pyrinomonadaceae > OLB17. The sequence goes on along the minus strand of JBBSKW010000042.1, from coordinate 20,421 downwards.
AAGCCGTGGATACTTCGGCACAAGGCGATGCAGGCGCTAAAGGCCGGACTGATTTCGCCAGCGATGTTCAAGGCACGAGCCGATCGCGGTGTCGCACAAGTTAGCGACAGCTATCTTGGAATGTTCAAACATCCAAAACGGCTTCGCGAACATTTCGGCCCGAGCGATTTCAAATTTCACTTCCTCGAACATCATCAAACCCACGCCGCGTCGGCATTTTTTGTTTCGCCATTTGATTCCGCGGCAATACTTACCTGGGACGGAACCGGCGAAGATACAACAACACTTTTTTGCAAGGGCAAGGACAATAAACTTGAGGTTCTGAAACGCATTAAGCTTCCGCACAGTCTCGGGCAATTCTATTCGGCGGTGACGAATTTTATCGGCTTCGATATGTTCGCTGGCGACGAATGGAAAGTGATGGGTTTGGCCGCATACGGCAAACCGAAGCACTACGATTTCTTTCGCGAAAAGGTATTGACGACTAACGGCGGGGTCGATTTCAAGTTTAATATCAAAGTGCTCGACCACCATTTGGCAAAGCATTATCAGTTTTCTGATGCAATCGTTAAAGAGCTCGGGCCGGGACGAAAGCCCGGCGAAGAGTTGACCGAACACCACTGGGATATTGCCTGTTCTGCGCAAAAGGCGGTTGAGGACACGGCGATCTATCTGGTCGGCAAGATCCATGAAATGACCGGTGAAGAGAATCTTTGTATGGCCGGCGGCGTCGCATTTAACTCTGTGATGAACGGCCGCATATTTCACGAAACACCGTTCAAGCAGTTTTTTGTCCAGCCGGCGGCCGGCGACGCCGGATGCTCGCTCGGAGCGGCATTTTTCGTTTGGCATCAACTGCTTGGCAAACCGCGTGATTTTGAAATGAAACACGCGTACTACGGGCCGGGATTTACCAACGAAGAATGTCAGGATGTTTTGGATGAAGCCGGATTGAGCTATGAAACTTTGCCCGATGAAGAGCTTTTGCCGAAGGTTGCAAAGATGATCTCGGAAGGTGCGATAATCGGCTGGTTCAACGGCCGGATGGAACTCGGGCCACGTGCTCTCGGTGCGCGTAGCTTCCTTGCCGATCCGCGACGCGGCGACATGCGCGAGATCTTGAACCACAAAGTGAAGCTCCGTGAATGGTTTCGTCCGCTTGCCCCTTCAATGCAGGAAGAACACGGAACCGAGGTGTTCGGCGTTGAACATCATGATCCATTCATGATCACTGTCCTTGAAGTTGCCGAAGAGTATAAAGCGAAGATCCCGGCGGTAGTTCACGTTGACGGAACCGCACGGCCGCAGATGGTGAGCAAGGCCGTGAATCCGCGATACTGGAACCTGATCAATGAGTTCAAAAAGATAACCGGAATCCCGATGCTGCTGAACACGTCGTTCAACGTTCAGGAACCGATCGTCTGCACGCCGCAGAATGCTGTGAACACTTTCAATAATTCGAACTTCGACGCACTTGTCATCGAAAACAACCTCGTTCTAAGAGATACGCCCGGACGATGATCAAAGCCGGCAAATTAGTTTTTCTCCTCACATTCTTTGCATTTATGGTGCAGAGTCTTATTTTCTTTTCGGACAATTCTGACGAATTGTTGGCAATTCCTCTTGTTCTCATTCTCGGCGGAATCGCCGCTTACTTTCTCGGCAAAGACACGGATCCCGAAGACGCTGAATTTCAAACCAACATCTTCCTTTGGGCGTTTTCCATCCGAATTTTGGTCGGCCTTATTCTGTACGGATGGGGCCTGGCAGAGCTGTTTGGCGATGAAGATGCCTCCGGTTATCCTGCCGGATGGAAAGTGGTGCAATCATGGTACACCGACGGACTCGATGGCGTTGTCTCCAGCGTAATAAGTCTGGTCTTTGATAGGCAGAATGAGGGACAGGCCTTGATCTGGGCGATTCCAACGATGTTCGCCGGCGGTCCAAGCCGAATGATCGTTTCGGTCACGAATAGTTTTTTTGGAGCCATGTTGGTCGTGGTTGTCTTTCGATTGACGAGAAGGATCTTTGACGCACCGACCGCCCGCATCGCAGCCGTCCTGATTACGGTATGGTCATCCATCATATTGTTATCGGCCAGTACGCAGAAAGAGATTCTCGTGATCTTTTTCGAATGGTTGATCCTATACCTGTTGATCCGCTCGCGTACTGGAATCACTGTTCGCGATGGCGTGTGGGCGATTCCGGCCTTTATTGCAGTATTTATGATTCGGTTCTATGCACTCTATCTATTAGCCGCTGCGGCCATTTTTCGCTTTATTATTTCAAAACCGGAGTTTCTGCTCCGTAACATAGCGTTTGGTGCGGTCATCGTTGCTTCGCTGATGATATTCCTTACGTCGAGCGGGCTTGTGCAAAGAGACTTCGACAGAATTGATCGCCTAAATGAAAGAGTCGAAGATTGGCGGGAAAACGTATCCGCATCTACCGGATCGGGTGTTGAGATCTACTCAGAGTACGAATCGACTTCCGTCGCCATTCCGGTCGCCACCGTTTATTTCTTTTTTGCTCCCTTTCCATGGGAAGCATTTTCCGGGTCGGCACGTAATGCTTTTGGCGCAGTAGAGAATATTTTTATTATTGTAATAATCTTGCTTGGCTTCCCTGCCATTAAGATCTTTTTTAAGGATAAGTTTATTGATATGGCCCCGATCTTTGTGTTCTGCGTTCTTTATGCAGGAATGCATATTTGGGGGTTGTCGAACGTTGGGCTTGCGTGGCGCCATAAGCAGACGGTCATGCCGCTCTTCTTCATGCTCCTAGCTGTGGCTATCACGCAGCGGCGAGCCGGATTGGCTCTGCTAACGAATCGGCGGCGAACGGAAAGATCTAGCCTTTCCGTGATCAAGGCAAATTAAGCGATGTGCGGAATTGTTGGATATGTAAATAACGGCGGGCGGGCCGTGGATCGTTTGATCCTTGAAAAGATGAACCGGGCGATATTCCATCGCGGGCCGGATGAGGACGGCGTTTATCTTAATGAAAATGTCGGGATGGCGATGCGTCGGCTCGCGATCATTGATCTGGCAAGCGGCAAGCAGCCGATACACAATGCCGATAAGTCCAAATGGATCGTCTTCAACGGCGAGATCTATAATTACCAGGAGTTACGAAAAGACCTAGAAGCTCGCGGTCATATTTTCTACACAAACTCAGACACTGAAGCGATAGTCCATCTTTACGATGAATACGGGCCCGAATGCCTGAAGTTTCTGCGCGGCATGTTCGCATTTGCCATCTGGGACGAGCGTACGCAGGAGCTTTTCATTGCCCGCGACCGCGTCGGTAAAAAGCCACTATTGTATTCGCATCAGCCGAACGGCGATCTGATATTCGGTTCGGAATTCACAGCGCTTCTCGAACATCCGAGCATCCCACGCGAAGTTGATGATCAGGCGATCGACGCGTATATGTCGTATTTATGCGTACCGGCTCCGATGACTGCTTTCAAACATATACGAAAGCTTGAGCCTGGCCATTGGATGAAATGGAAGGCTGGCGAGATCCAAACGCATCGTTATTGGCTGCCAGATTTTTCAAACAAAATAAAGATCACGGAAGAAGAGGCTATCGAAGAAACGACACGAATTCTTCGTGAATCCACGCGGCTAAGGATGATCTCCGAAGTGCCATTGGGCGCGTTTCTTTCGGGAGGTGTTGATTCATCGGCGGTCGTGGCGTTGATGGCCCAGGAAAGCAGCCAGCCGGTCAAGACATTTTCGATCGGATTTGAAGAGCAAGATTTCAGCGAACTGAAATACGCTAGGCGAGTTGCCGAACACGTCGGAGCCGAATACAACGAGTTTATCGTTCGGCCAAATGCTTTGGATGTGATACCGACGCTCGTTGAACATTACGGTGAACCGTACGCTGATTCATCGGCGATCCCGACATATTATGTGGCCAAGGAAACGCGCAAACATGTGACCGTTGCGCTAAACGGCGATGGCGGTGACGAAAGTTTTGCGGGTTACGAACGCTATGCGGCGATGAATTTGGCCGAGACTTACGCCCGCGTTCCTGCTGCGTTACGAAAGGCTTTAGTCGAAACCCCTATCGGACTTCTTCCAACTTCGGAACTGAAGCGTTCGCGTGTTCGTGATGCACAGAGATTTTTGAAAGCGGCAAATTTGCCCCGAAACGAACGATATTTCCGTTGGATGTCCACGTTCAATTCGGACGTGAAAAAGACGCTTTACACTGACGAATTTCGGTCCCGGCTCAATGGCGCGAATGCGATGAGCGTTATCGGAGATTGGTTCGATCGGTCGAACGGATCAGGTTTGCTTGACGCGACATTACTGACCGATCAGATGACTTATCTGCCGAACGACCTTCTTGTGAAAGTAGATATCGCGACCATGGCAAATTCGCTTGAGGCCCGATCGCCTTTTCTTGACCATAATCTGATCGAGTTTGCAGCGAGCTTGCCGGAAAATCTAAAGATGCGGCGGTTCGAAACAAAATCGTTGCTCAAAAAGGTCGCGGCAAAGCTTGTTCCGAAAGAAGTGATCTATCGGCGAAAGATGGGTTTTGGTGTACCGATCGGGAAATGGTTTCGCGGTGAGATGAAGGAATTCGTGCGTGAAGCCTTACTATCCGAAAAGGCTCTTAACCGAGGTATTGTTCGGCCCGAAATGCTTAGAAAATATGTTGACGAGCACACCGGTGGAACTCGCGATCACGCGTTCCAAATATGGACTTTGCTGATGCTCGAACTTTGGTATCAAAGATTTATAGATCGTTAAGTTATGAAAGGTGTAATTCTCGCAGGTGGCTTGGGCTCACGGCTCTTTCCACTAACAAAAATAACAAACAAGCATTTGCTACCGGTCTTTGACCAGCCGATGGTCTATTATCCGATCCAGACGTTGATCAACGCGGGCATCGACGACATTATGATCGTCACCGGCGGGAACTCGGCGGGCGACTTTCTGAAGCTGCTGGGTAACGGCAAAGACTTTGGTTTGAAGCACGTTAACTATACGTATCAGGAAGGCGAAGGCGGCATCGCCGATGCGCTCTCGCTGGTCGAACACTTTGCGGATGACGAGGCGATCTGTGTCGTGCTTGGTGACAACATAATCGAGAAAAATATCCGTGCGGCTGCGGATGAATATCGAGCCCAAGGCAAGGGTGCGAAGATATTGCTGAAGGAGGTGTACGACCCGCAACGATTCGGCGTACCCGAACTCGATGGACAGAAGGTCTTGCAGATCGAAGAAAAACCGAAGGATCCGAAATCGAACTATGCGGTGATCGGCATTTACTTTTACGACAACACGGTTTTCGATGTGATCAAAACGCTCGTTCCTTCAGACCGCGGCGAGCTCGAAATTACCGATGTAAATAACTATTACATCAACCGCGGCGAAATGACGTGGAACGAACTCGATGGCTGGTGGACCGACGCCGGAACATTCGACAGCCTGCTTCATGCGTCAAAGCTTGTTGCTGAAAGCGGAGCGAACAAGATCTAAACACTTTGTATGACAGAACAAACTAAGACGACGATCGAATTTAAAATGGGCGACATACAAGACGTTGTCGTTTATCAGCTCAAGAAGTTTTTTGACGACCGAGGTTGGTTGGCCGAGTTGTTTCGGCACGATGAATTGGCTGAAGAGTTCTATCCGGTGATGTCATATATCTCGTTCACGAATCCGGGCATTCAGCGCGGACCGCACGAGCACGTTGATCAAGCCGATCTGTTCTGCTTTATTGGCCCGTCGACATTCAATATGCGGATGTGGGACAACAGGCCCGATTCGCCGACGTTCAATCACATGATGTCTTTCGATGCCGGAGCCGACGAACCGATGGCGGTCGTTGTACCAAAAGGCGTTGTTCATGGTTACAGAAATATCGGCGACATTGACGGAATGGTTATCAACTGTCCGAACCAGCTTTATATGGGCAAGGATAAGAAGGAGCCGATCGACGAGATCCGCCACGAGGACGATCCGAACACGCCGTATAAGATGTAGAGTGGAGCACTCGCTTCTAACCTCCGATGAAGATCCTTCGAATCATTGCCCGATTGAACGTGGGCGGACCTGCGCGTCATGTCGTTTGGCTGACGGAGGGATTGGACGATGCCGAGTTTGATACGAAACTGATCGCCGGTACAGTCCCGGACGGCGAAGAGGACATGGCATATTTTGCTGAGGAACATGGCGTTCGGCCCGTTTACCTCAAAGAAATGAGCCGCGAGCTTTCGCCGAAAGACGCCATCTCGATATGGAAAGTGTATCGGGAAATGCGTTGCTTTGGTCCCGATATTGTTCACACACATACAGCTAAAGCCGGAACGGTTGGGCGAATAGCTGCTTTTGCTTTTCGTTGGTTAACTCCGGGAACGCTGATCGGCCGACCGCGGAAAGTGAAGATCGTCCACACCTTTCACGGACATGTGTTTCACAGCTATTACGGTTCACTGAAAACCTCAGTTTTCCTTTTCATTGAGCGAATGCTTGCCCGCTTTGCGACTGACCGTATCATTACGATCACCGACCAACAGTTCAAAGAAATAAATCAAGATTATTCCGTCGGGCAAAGAGAAAAATTTCGGATCATTCCGTTGGGTATCGATCTCTCGACGCTCGATCGGAACAGTGAACTTCGGAACGATTTCCGACGTGAGTTTGACGTCGAGGATGATGAGACCTTGTGCGGATTTGTCGGACGGCTAACGGAAATAAAGAACATTTCGATGTATCTTAAAGCGGCCCGAGTGTGCGTTGCGGATCGGGAAAATATCAACAAGCTCCGCTTCATTATCGTTGGAGATGGTCATCTGCGGCAAAGTTTGGAAGCTGAAGCTAAAGAGCTCGGGATCGCCGATAAAGTGATGTTTGCCGGCAACCGTAACGATATTCCTGCAATTTATGCGGGCATAGACATCGTTGCATTAACATCCCTGAACGAAGGCACGCCATTAAGCTTGATCGAAGCGATGGCAGCCGGAAAGCCAGTTATCTCGACGGCGGTTGGGGGTGTCGTTGATCTGGTTGGAAACCCTGACGAAGTGAAAGACGGGTTTTCGATCTGTGAACGTGGTATCACGGTCGAATCCGGTGATGCTGACGGACTCGCCGCGGGCATTAAAAAATTGGCCGAAGATGAAGTACTTGCAGCTCGGCTACCGGCTGCGGGACGGCGATTTGTGCACGACAATTATTCGAAAGATCGTCTTGTGAATGATATAAAGGAATTTTATCGGCAGTTAAATGCCGATGCGCGCAAGCCCTAGCAAATAAATAGATGGATCAGTACCTCACAAATCCGGTCTTTGCTGGAGCGGTTACGGTTGTCGTGGCCGCGGCCTTAACCTGGGTCGTTCGCTCGATGGCGCGACGGTTCGGTTACGTGGCCAAACCAAAATCGGACCGATGGCATAAACGCCCCACTGCAATGATGGGCGGGGTTGCCATATTCGCCGCCACGATACTTGTATCCAGCTTCTTTGTCCCGCTCACTATCGAATCCATCACGATCCTTACAGCCAGTTCGTTCTTGTTTCTCGTTGGATTGATCGACGACATTGTAAATATTAAACCGTATCAAAAGCTGATCGGACAACTGATCGGTTCGGTGATCGTGGTCGGGTTTGGCTTGGTACTTCCGCTTACCGGCAACGATCTTGCTAATACGTTCATCACCGTCTTTTGGCTGGTTGGCATAACTAACGCGATCAACCTGCTCGATAATATGGATGGTCTTGCGACCGGTATCGCGGCCATTGCCGGTATTTCGCTCGCTATCGGATTTGCGGTAAACGGCCAGACGAATGAAGCGGTTCTTGTATCGATCTTCGTCGGTGCTCTGCTCGGATTTTTGATATTTAATTTCAACCCGGCGACCATTTTCATGGGCGACTGCGGTTCGATGTTTGTTGGGTTTTTGCTGGCAAGTTCGGTTCTGTTGTCGGAATCCGGCGGCCGCTCGCGTGGGGTGTTTTCGATACTTGCAGTGCCGGTTCTCATTCTTTTTGTTCCCATCTTTGATACGACCTTTGTCACTATCTTGCGGAAAATGTGGGGTCGAAAGGCCTCGCAGGGCGGGCGGGACCATACGTCGCATCGGTTGGTAGCTCTTGGCCTTTCCGAACGCTCCGCCGTGTTGATGATCTATGCGTTCGCGCTCGCGGCGGGAATGCTGTCGCTTCTTGTTAGCCGAACTTCGACAACGCGTAGCCTGGCTTTGATCGCCTTGTTTATTGTCGTTCTTACGCTGATCGGCGTTTATCTTTCCAAGGTCAAAGTCTACGACGAGCGTGAAGAAGAACTCGCCACTAAGAATAACGCGGTTTTTGCTTTTATAGTTGATGTCTCGTACAAGCGTCGAATTTTCGAAGTTTTGCTCGATGTCGTTCTTATCACGCTTTCGTATTACGGAGCGTATGTCTTGCTATTCGGCTCTTTTGAAGCGAGCGGCAATTGGAAGATCTTCCAGCAGTCGTTGCCGTTCCTGATCGTCATCAAACTCTTTGCGTTCCTGCTTTTTGGCGTCTATCGCGGTCTCTGGCGATATACTGGGATTAGCGATCTTGTTACCTTTTTGAAGGCAGTCCTTGCAGGAACCGGTTTAAGTATTCTGGCGATCCTGCTACTTTACCGCTTTGAAAATTTTTCGCGAACAGTTTTCGTGCTCGATGCATTGATTCTTTTTATCGCATTAGTTGGAAGCCGGCTGGCATTTCGAATTATCCGCGAGATGCTGCCAAATCCGCACGGAACTGTCGGCCGCCGCGTCCTGATCTATGGTGCTGGTGATGGCGGCGAAATGGTGCTCCGCGAGCTTCGCAACAATCCAAACTGGCAATACTTGCCGGTCGCATTTCTGGATGACGATTCGATGAAGGCGAGCAAGATAATCAATGGCTTAAAAGTTTATGACGCGAATGGTCCGCTGGTTGATCTGATCCGGAGAAAGGAGATCCAAGAAATACTTATTTCGACCGACCAACTGGATTCGGGACGAATAAAGGAGCTTCGCGAGATCTGCCGAAACGAAGATGTGTCACTTAATCGCGCGCAACTGAAGATCGAACCGCTCGATTTTGAATAGGGACCAGACGAGCAACCTTACACTTGATTAACGAAATAAAATTTAAGGTCTCATCGCAAGGGCGAAAATTCGCCATTGTTTCGGCGGTCGTACTCGCGGCTTTGCTGACGTTCTATTCTGCAAAATGGGGCTTTGCCAATGCGATCTCGTCGCGGGCCGAGTTTGTAGAGATCTCCGCGTGGGCGGCGGAACTTGCACCTGCAGATCCGCAGACTCGTTATGCGAACGCCGTGGTTCTTAACGCTACGTTTGATCCGACCGATGCTGCAAAGGCAGTTGAAGAGTTTCAGGACGCGACCGCACTTTCGCCGCACAACTATTTGCTTTGGCTGGACCTTGGAAAGGCATTTGAGCGGAAAGGCGACGCTGAAAAAAGCATCGCGGCGCTAGAACGTTCGCTCGAACTGGCGCCGAACTATGCCATGACGCAATGGGTGCTCGGGAACGCATTGCTTCGGCAGGGCGAAACAACGGAAGCCGTCACCTTGATCTTACGTTCTGCCGAAAGAGAGACGCGTTATGCCGATCCCGCGGCGAATGCAATGTGGCAACTGGCTTCAGGCGATATTGCTTCCGTCGAAATGTATCTTGCCTCGTCGCCAAACGTTCGTTCAAAACTAATTCCGATCCTTTCACGGGAAAAAAAGATCGACGAAGCGCTTCGCATATGGAAAACCCTTGATCCGATCGCGACCAAAAGTGAATTAGTCGATATAGGCCGAACGCTTTATCACCAATTGATTGAAGCTAAAAGGTTCCGCGATGCGTTGTCGGTCATTTCTGCGGTCTCAACGGGCCCAATTTCGGGGCATGCGCCGGGCATGCTGAGGAATGGTGGATTTGAAGAACGTGAACAACCGGAATTTAAGACCGTTTTCGATTGGCGTTTTGCCGATGGTGCGGAACCGAGGATCGGTCTTTCCGAAGGCCAGAAACGCGCCGGTAGCTTTAGCCTACTGCTAAGTTTTCCGGCGAACAGCACGTCTTTTCGAAATGTCTCGCTGTTCGCCGCCGCCGAACCTGGAATGACGTATGCGTTCGAGATCTTTTACCGGTCGGAGCTCGATACAAAAGCTTCGCTCAAATGGGAGATCGTGAACGCGGCAGACGGGAAAAGGATCGGCATTACGGAACCAGTTGTTAGAACGACCGAATGGGGGCAGATCTCGGCTGGGTTTACTATGCCGGATTCCGCCGACGGAATCGAGATCAGATTGATCAGTGAATGTCCGCAAGGTGTGTGCAATTTTGCGGGAAATGTCTGGTTTGACGATGCAGCCGTTAACCGAGTTACGAAATGACTAAACCTGCGACAACAGAATCAGATATAGAGATATCGCAATACAGTACCGGTATCTTTGTCGTACTATGCGTTACGATCGGCTTGGCGATTGCGGCATACGGCGCCGTTGATCCGTTCGCGCAGAGCATTTTGTCCATCTTATCGTTCGTATTGATAGCCCTTTGGGCCGCTGATTCTTTTCAAGCAGGTGAGCTTCGACTCAGCAAGAATTCCATACAGGTTCCTCTTCTCGCATTGATCGTTGTCGGGCTGGTCCAACTCTTGCCATTTGGCTCGAACGGCGATCCTTCAGCGATCTTGAATGTGCCCGCGACAAATGCGCTTTCGCTGGATCCCTGGGCAACTCGAATGTTCACCATTCGACTCGTGATATTTCTAGTTTTCCTTGCCGCGTGTCTTACTTTTCTGAACAATTCGGGCAGAATCCGGCGGGCCGTCATCTTTTTGGTTTCATTCGGAACCCTTCTCGGTTTCTTTGGGATTTTGCAAAAGCTCGCCGATCCCGACGCGATCTATGGACTGCGTCTAACGCCACAAGCTTTACCATTCGGGCCGTACGTGAACCAACACCATTTTGCCGCGTTAATGGTAATGATGAGTGGTCCGGTGATCGGGTTTCTCGTTGCTGGGAAGGTTCGTCGCGATCTGTTGCCGTTACTCTGGATCGCCGCGGTCATGATGGCGGTTGCTGGATTCTTTACGGGCTCACGCGGCGGAATGTTAAGTTACGCGGCGATGACCGGTTTTGCACTTTTCGCCGCCGGCCGCTATCGAACGCCTGAGACAAGCGACGAGGAGCGAACGATCTTCAGCAAGGTGATCCCATTCGCCGGAGCGGCGGTGCTCGGAATAGTTATTCTCGGCGTTGCAGTTCTTTTAGGTGCAGGCAGCAATCTCATTCGCGGATTCGGGCTAACCGGCGGCGTTGACGATATCTCAAGCGGCAGGCTTCATTTTTGGCAGGTCGCGTTAGAAATATTCGCGGCGAATCCCGTCCTAGGTGCCGGCCTTGATGGGTTCGGTGTCGCGTTCCCGTTTTTCGATACACGGAACGGTGCGTTCCGCGTTGAACAGGCTCACAACGAATATCTGCAGATGCTTGCCGATGGGGGAATTATCGGATTTGCTTGCGTGACGATCTTTATTTTCTTGCTGATCAGAAAAGGACTAAGTTCGATAAAAGAGGCTGGACCTTCAGTAGATCGTGGGATCCGAATTGGCGCAATGGCGGGCTGCATCGGAGTGCTGGTTCACAGCTTTTTTGATTTTCCGCTACGCACGACGGCAAACGCATTTGTATTTCTTATGTTGGCGACGGTCGCAATTCAGTCTGTAACTGCCGAAGTCAAAAGCAAGAAAGGTTCTAGCGGACGTTCACGTTCACGGTCTTCAAGCCGCACGGCAGAGTAAACGTTACCTGAAATAGCCCGGTCTTTTCGCTTCTCGAACGAATGAGAAAAAGCGAACGCCCGCTGATCCCTTCAACAGCGGGTTCGGCGCGAACCTCGACATCCGACGGACTGCTCGAATTTGCGGTAACTATGGCCGCGTCCTGTTCGGAACCCGTTCCAACAAGCATAAGGACACTTCCGGCTCGGTTCAAAAGCGACACGCTATTTTGGCTAACATTGATCACGCAGCGAGGAATGGTTTCCTGGGTCTTTGTTCCGTCAACAGTTCGCCTTCGCGACGTGCCGTCACCGACTGCTTCTTCAGAACTAATTGGAGTTGGGCTTTTTACGTCGGTTGTATCGCTTGAGCCCGGATTCGGTTCGGGAAACGATACTGGCCTGTTTTCCCTTACTTCAGCGGTTGCCGTTTTTCGGACTCTTGGATTCGGAACGGTTATTATGACGGGGTCGAAAAGTGATTTCGTTCCGGTATTGGTAGCTCTGTCGGCTACTGGTTCAGTCTTTGGTTCTTCTACTGCAGGTTTAACTACCGGCTCGAGTGTCGGTTTTGTTTCGGGAGGTAGCGCGACGCCCGTGGTATCTTCAACTTTTACGGACAAAGGCTTTGTATCTTCGATCAGTTCGACCTTCGGTGTGTCGACAACTTCTTCTTTCTTCGGATCCTTCGATCCTTCAACCTTTGGAGGTTCGAACGTTTCCGCTTTTATCGGCTGGATCAATTCGATCGTAGGCGTAGGCTCAGGAGCAGCAACCGTTATCGGAGCTTTCTCGTCTTTGATTTGATCGCCAACCTTAACTTCGGGTTCTGCGTTGTTGACTGAAGTTTCAACCGACGTTTCAGCAGAGACTTCGGATTTTGGCGCTGGCGTTTCTGTGGTTATTGCCGCTTCCAAATTTATCGGGCTAGGCCCGACCAAGGTCTCCAAGTCGTGAGTGTTGCCGTTCACTCTTTGATAGACCGAACGAATGGTCAAAAACTTCGCGCCGGAACCCGGTTCTGACTTGTAGCTTGCGACATAAGAATCGAGAGCTTCTTTGTCCTTTCCCTTCGCTTCGAGCGCTGCACCTAACCGCCACATGCTCGAACGCCACCACGCACTGTCCTTTGGCAGAACCGTGATCGAACGTCGTAGCCGGATCTCGGCCTCGTCAAATTTCCCTTGCTGATAAAGTGCCCAGCCGGCGGCCTCTTCAATTCGCCCGCGAACAACTGCCGAGAGCGTCGGCTTCGCGATCTCCGGCACGACCACGAACTGCTCCGCTGCGAACGCCGTTCGCCGCCTTTCATACAATTCGCCCGCCAACACCGCCGATGAAGCAAACTTAACGCCAATTCCATCGTCAATTCTGGCTGTCGCATCTCTTGTAAGTTCGAGAACTGTGTCTTGGGCTGCTTGTTTATCAAGCAAGACCGATGCGGCAAAAAGTTGGCGGTGGAGCTGCATTGGATCAGAGCCCGAAGCGAATTTCCGGGCTGCATTTGCGATCGGCTCGGCCTCGCCGCGTTCGATGCTTTGGCCCAATTCGATCAAGCGAATCAACTGCTTTGAAAGTTCTGAGCGGTCAACGCCTTTTGGTTCGAAAATGCTGGCACGCCGTTCGTCCGCAAGAAGTTCATCGAACGATTTAGCACTTCTTGAAACACGTCCACCTAGCAATGTGTTTACCTCGCCATTTAATGCGGCGAACGCGCTGCGAATATCTTCAAGGGCGTCGCGATAATATCCTGACGAGATCCGTGCAAGTCCGATCTCATACTCCAACGTTGGAAACCGGCCGTATTTTCTTGCTTTGATCAAGACCTGTTCCGCTTCGGCAAACTTCCCTTCCATCATCAACGCTCGGCCCAAAGCGATGTGTGACCAGATATAACGCGGCTCGAGGTCGATCGCCTCTTCAGCATGCAATATTGCGTTCGCCGCATCGCCATTCACCGCATACCAAAATGCAACGTTTCCCGCTAACGCAACGTTGCCCGGACTAGCTTTCATGGCCCGATCAAATGCTGTTTCGGCCTCCGCCATTTTACCAAGATCGAATAACGAAAGAACTTCGCCTGCCTGTGCCGCGGGATCATCCGTATTCTTTTCGAGAAGCTGGCGAAAGAGCGCAAGGGCTTCTTCCGGCTTTCCGGTTGCTCTTTTGATCTCGGCAAGGCTACGAACCGCATTAACGGATCTCGGTTCGAGTTCAAGAGCTTTGGCGAATGCAATCGACGCTCCTTCAAGATCAAAATTCAGCCTGTCGGCAAGACCAAGCATTTGATACGCTGACGGCGAAGATGGTTCCAGTACAATTGCCTTATTCGCAAGTCGAAGCGCGGCGGTCGAATTTTCGGTCGAAATATAAAATCCAGCTAGGGAAAGTAGTTGACGGGCATTGCCTTCGGATCGCTTCTCGATCGCATCCACTATATTTACCGCCGCTTCCTTTTGTCCATTGACGAACAACAGATTTGGAAACTTGCCGATCACTTCGGTAAAGATGCGTTCGCTATAGGGTGTCGGTGCTTCGTCGACCGCGATGGTCAAAAGTTCGATCGCCTTCACAGGGTCGCCCGACGACAAATATGTATTCGCTGCATCGCCGCGAGCTGCCACAATGATCTCGGAAATTATTGTTTTCTTGTCAGTCTCAGGGAAGTCTGAAAGGACGTTCTTCAGAGCGGCGACCCGCTTGAGCGGATCGACTATCGCTTTAGCCGATTCGAATTGCGCGGATTCGGATTGTGTTGGTGTTGGGGCTAAGGCTTTCTTTACCGGCTTTCGGCTTCGACCGGGAGATGAGGTCTGACCAAGCCCGAACGTCACAGTGACCGAGAAGATCAATAAAAATAGAACTGCTTTCATACAAGAATGCTGTCCGCTAAAGGAAAGCGGCGATGGTCACCGGCGTTTCAACTTCAACCGAATGATATCATGTAATTGCATTGAACTACCGTTACCAATTATCCTCGATCGGGATGAACGAACTCGACCAATTCTGGTCAGTCGAGCTTACAAGACTGATCGAAAACGCCCGGCGTTCCGGCCGTGCGGATGTTGTTGACTACCTCGAACTCCGTGCCCAGAACGACGCGATTCGCGAGGTCGGGATCCGCTGGCTGATCGAATCCTTGATCGCCATTTCCGCTGCATCAAACCGCGGGACGGCATCGGTAGAGATCTTTCGCGAAGAGCCGCATCGCTTCGACATCTTTAAGGCGACAATGGCCGGAACCCGCGTAAAATTTCAACAGGGAGTGAGATGTTTATCAGTCGAAGCGGGTTGGACTCGAACGCCCGGCGACGGATTCATGCGCGGCGGTGCGTTGGCTGCGGCCCGCATCAAACACCTCGGTATGCCGAAAATGGGCGTGGAATTAGGGCTGTTGATGCAGGATGATGAACCGCTATGGCACGAGTTCGTTGAGGGAAAGCATGGGCAAGCATTCACACTTCAACACCTTAACAGCCATTTCAGCACGTTCCTGGGCTGAATCGAGCTCTTACCTGGTCTCTCTAAGCTTTGTTTTCAGCCAAAAGAGTACTAATATTAGAGATTGACCTTATTGATAGGGAGATAAAAAGTAAGTGCGATCAGATCTTGAGAAATTAATAGAATTACAAATTACGGATACAAATCTTCGCAGATTGAAACAGATTATTGATACTGCTGAATCGAAGCGTGCTGAGATCGAACAAGAGTTTGAACAGCACGCTTCTTCGATTCGCGAGGTACAAAATCGCGGCGAGGCTCTAACTGAAGAGCGTACAGCCCTTGAACGCCAAATATCAGACAACAAAGTTTACAAAGATCGAGCCGAAAGGAATCTTAAACACGCTCAGAACCAGAAGGAATACGAGACTTCGATGCGTGAAGTAGATACACTGCAAAAGCAGATCGGACTTCTTGAGACTCAAGTAGTGGAAAAAATGACTGCCTCTGAAGAGGTCGAAAAAGAATTGGCCGAAAGATCAGAAGAGATCAGCAGTTTAGACGGAAAACGCGATGAAGCATTCGGTGCTTTTGATAAAGAAGTAGGTTCGGCAAAGAAAGAATTCGATAAAGAAAACAAAAAGCGGGCCGAAGTTTTCGCGACGGTCGCTCCACAGCTTGCCGGCGTTTATAACCGCATGGCGCAACGCAGCCGTGATGGTATCGCCGTCGCCGAAGTGATCAACGGCTCATGTTCTGCATGTTTCATGTCGCTTCGGCCGCAGAAATCGCTCGAAGTAAAACGTATGGACAGCATTCAGACCTGCGAAAGCTGTACGCGAATTCTCTATTTCGCTCCGGCCGAAACTAAATCGGCCACCGGCGAAGCCTGAGGTTCAAACCATGTTCATACAATTGCCTCCGGCTTCGGCTGGAGGTTTTGTTTCGGGATCAAGCGTTTAAGACGATCTAGCTATTTTGCCCACTCATCTGCGATCGTAACGTCGGCTACTATCGGCACTTTCTTGACGATCTCTTGCCCAGCGGCGACCATTGCATTTCGCAACTTTTCGGCCGTTTCGTCAGCGGTTGCCGCATCGCATTCGACGATAATCTCGTCATGAACGATGTTCACAAGCCTTCCGGAAGTTCCGGCGAGTGAATTGTGTAAAAGACGCAACGCTCGCTTCAAAATATCGGCGGAAGTTCCCTGGATCGGCATGTTCACGCCGTAGCGTCTTGCCGCCGCGATCGATTGCCGATCGCTGTCCTCGTACCTTAAACGCAGCATTCGTCCGCTCGCGGTGCGCGCCGTTCGGTCCGCGATCACCTTCGAACCCGATTCGCGCAAGTAGGCATCAAGAAGGCGAAACGTTCCGAAATATTTCCGCATCGTATTCTCGGCATCAGAAGTCGAAAGTCCGGTCATCAACCCGAACCGCGACGCGCCAACGCCATAAACGATCCCAAAATTCAACCGTTTCGCAAATGAACGCTGCTCTGCCGAAACATTTTCTGCGCTCACGCCAAAAACCTGTGCGGCCGTCGACGTATGAAAATCTCGCCCGGAAACGAACACCTCGATGAAATTCGGATCACCTGAAAACTCTGCCAATATCCGCAACTCGATCTGTGAATAATCGGCGATTATCAGTTTGCGTCCTTCCGGAGCACGAAAACAACGGCGATATGCCGCGTCGTGCGGTATTTGCTGCAGGTTTGGTTTCGAACATGAAAACCTGCCCGTCGGTGCTCCGATCTGGCGGAAATCGGCATGAACGCGGCCGGAATCAGCGTCGATAAACTCAAGAATATTCTCGCCAAAACTCGTTATCGATTTCTGCACTGTGCGATATTCGAGCAGCTTACCGACAACCGGATATTGTTCCGCCAGCGGCTGCAATTGCCAGGCACGGGTCGTCTCCGGCATCGGTACGCCGAGATTCGTCAGGGCCGCCGAAACCTGCGATTGCGAATCAAGATTGATCTCCGCCCGCCCAAATAGCGAGGCCTGTGCGACACCGGCCGAGAGCATATCCTGAAGCTGGTCTGCCGCTTTTGATTGTGAAACTCGCACCTTTTCGAGCTGTTCGATCCAACGTTTCCGGTCGAGATAAAATCCCGCGAGCTCCATCTCGGCGATCGGTGTTACGCATTCGAACTCAAGCTCAGCGACACGCGACAGATCGTCATTCTTTATCCGCTCGCTGACCTGTTCGTAGAGCGGGACCATTATCTGCGCGTCGCGGGCGGCGTATTCCGCCTGCGACTGCGTCAGCTCGGCTTGCGCCCAATTGCTAACCTGTTCACTTTTATCTAGCTCCGTTCCGAGAAAAAACTGGGCGACATCGGCCAGCGAATGTCTTCGCTCGGTCTCGCCCGCAGCGACCAAAACGCTCGCCAGAAACGTATCGAAATTCTTGCCGAGCTCGCACCCAAGGTGATAGCTGAGCCACTTCGCGTCAAACTTTGCATTGTGCAGAACCTTTGTTTGCCGGTCGTTGGCGATCACGTCGCGAAGCGGTGCGAGATCGTCATTCGTTCGCAAATCGTGCTTCGGCCCATCGGTAGAGCTACCGCCCGAACTCGTTTCGCGAAACGGCAGCATATCGAAAACGAACGTCTCTTTCCCGTTGCTAACCTGCACCAGGCGCAGATCGCCGCGCCGCGGATCAAGCTCCGTAGTCTCGGTATCAAGCCCCAAAACACTAGCCTCCGCAAGCTCTGCACAAGCCTTTCGAACACCTTCAGCATCCCGAACGATCTGAAAATAGATCTCCATATTTCAACCTTGACCCATATTGTATCGCCGGAATCTTTAATGGAGAAATTGCGCGGCGTTAGCAGGATTACGTTCCGGAGGTGCGCGGCTTTCTACGAGGCTGAACGAATAAGAACGACGTCGCGGATATCTTGGCCGCGCACGAAGGCGAATCGTTTACCGTCTTTTGACCAGGAGAAATTATAGAGCTTTTCGTTGGGAAGGCCTTCCATTCTAACGGGCTCGCCGCCACCGATCGGATGGAGCCAATACCCTTGATTGGCGTCGCGGTAAGCTACGGAAAGACTATCTGGCGTCCAGCGGGAACCCATGTACAAGGTGCCCGTTTTCGGCAGATCGAACTGTTTCACTACTAGATTAGTCTCTGTCGAAAAGATCGCCAATCGACGTGTATCAGTACCATAGGAAGCCGCATAATATTTGCCGTCCGGCGAAAAGCTGATCCAGGCGGTTTCTTTGTCGTTCAGGATTTCGGGCTCACCGCCGTCGATCGGTACACGGCACAATCGGCCGCTTCCATACAGCGTCGATCTGTAATAGACCCATTTTCCGTCGGGTGAAGGCGCAGGGTGAAAGGCTTTGCCCCCAAATGTAAGTTGCAATGGGTTGGTCCCGTCAATATCTGTACGCCAGATATCGATCGTACTGTTTCGGTCTGAATGAAAAAGTACGTATCGACCGTCCTGCGTTACGGTCAGAACACTGTCGTAGCCAGTAGGGGCTGTGATCTGCTTTTGCTCGGAACCATCGCTATTCATTTGCGACAGAAACTGGCGATGGGTGTCGGACGATGTGTAGATCAACCGTCCGTCGGGTGTCCAATCCATTCCCCACAGTCCGTCATATTTTCCAAATGAACCAAACGTTATTTGTTTAGCCGAAGCTAGATCTTCGGACGGAGCGACCCACACATTACTTAACTGCCGATGCTCGACGGCCAATAATGCATCCGATGCGGCAGAAAGGCTAATTGAAACACCCGCGTCATTGTGCCAAGAGGCCCCATAATTGCTCCTATCCTGCGTAACAGTTTGCACTTCACCGCCCGGATAACCGACCTTGTAAACAACGTATTGAGGTACCGATGAGTCGGACTCGGGTTTTATCGCCGTTACGATCAAGCCGCTACCGTCCTTTAGCCAAGTAGTCTTAGTAATTTCCCGCAAGCTTTCATGGCTGATCCGCGAAATTGCTCCCGTTGCGATCTCAAGTACAGCTAGCTCATCAGAAGCGATCTCGCTGTCCTTTTGCGCACTCAATGCTAGCCGATGCCCGTCCGCCGACCACGAAATCGTCTCAAATCTAAAAGTGCGTCCTGAAGGAAACGACGCGACGTCGTGTGCCTCCGTTCCGTCGAGTGAAGTGATGCTAACAAAATCTTTTCCTTCCTTAGTGTCGCGCCGTGCCGTTGCGATCGATCTGCCGTCCGGCGATAAAGAAAATATCCCGATTCCGCCTATCAATTTTGTCTGGACGCCGCCAAAGGCGGGCATTTTGTACAACGCACAATGAGGATTCTTTTCATCGCAGGTCGAGATTAAGAGGTCCTTACCGTCCGGTGTAAAAGTGATCGTACGATAAGCTATCTCAGCAGAAGGTTTGAGTTCAATGTGATTCCCGCCGTCGACGTACCCGAGCCAGAGACTCTTTAGACCCACGTCGTCGATGGTATATGCGAACAATTTTCCGTCCGGCGACAGCGTAGCCAGCCCGACCTTGCCATTTGTTGTAAGTTGCCTCGTAGTGTGTGCAACAAACGAAGATCTTGATGAAGTTTGCGCGGATAGACGTAGGTTCAAAAAATAAGTGCCGGCGATTAGACCACCCACGATCGCAGCCATCAAACTCACTGTGATGGGGTTCAGACTTGTAACTGATCGTCGCGGTTTCGATGCAGTCAATGTTGACGGTCTAGCGTTTACCGTGCATATGGCGTGTTCGCCGGTTTCGACATCGATCTCTTCGTCGAAAACAACGTGCTCAAAACTATGGCTCTCGAACGTTACTTCGGCCGAGCCCGACCCTTTAACTTCAGCGACAAACTTATAACCGCTGCCCGGAACGGTGACGATGTAACGGTTATCGTTCTTTCTTTCGCCGAGCGCTTTTCTGAGCGCCGCGATGTGGACGGTCAGATTGTTTTCCTCGACGAATTGATTCTCCCAAACCCGGTCGAGCAGATCGTTCTTCGACAAGACTTCGCCGCAACCCTCTATCAGAACAAGTAGTAGATCAAAGGCCTTTGGTTTAAGTGCAACGGGCCGGCCGTGCTTCATCAGACGCCTGTGCAACGGATCTAACTCAAAGTCGCCAAATGAAATGGGTGTGTTTTCAGCAGTTTGCATCGCGTTAGGAACATTTAGCAATTGTTAGCCCCAAAATTAAGGACTTTTAACCTGCCATGGGTCGAAAATGTT
>JBBSKW010000041.1:0-22240 GCA_038256005.1 Pyrinomonadales bacterium | reverse complement strand
GAAGGCTTCGCGGCGAAATATCCGTTTTTGCAGATCTATAACGGTGAGCCGTACGTCGGCGGAACGCTGATCGCGTGGGAACTGATATACTTTGTGCAGTTCTTTGGGCTCGAATTTTTCTTTCGCGGGTTCCTCGTACACAGTCTGAAACCGTCGCTCGGGCTCTATTCGATCTTTGTGATGACCGTGCCGTATTGCATGATCCATTTCAGCAAACCAATGCCCGAAACCTTCGCCGCCATCGCCGCAGGCATCTTTCTCGGCTGGCTAAGCTACAAGAACGGCAGCATCTGGCTCGGATTAATATTGCACTGCACGGTCGCCCTATCAATGGATATCTTCGCCCTGTACGCGAAAGGATTGCTACTTTAGTATTTTTCTTTCTTTTCCTGTGCGTCCATTGCGTTCTCTGCGTTAAAGTATTCTTTCGAACGCAGAGAACGCCGAATTCGCGGAAAATGAATTTAAGTGACAACACCCGCGATCATCGACATCCGTGACGAAAACCTCTCGCCCGAGGAAGCAAAACTCGAGGCGACGCTGCGGCCTGCGCAGTTGGGGGAATATATCGGCCAGAAAAAGGTCAAAGATAACCTCCGCGTGTTCATGAAAGCCGCACTGAAACGACGTGAGGCGCTCGATCACATCCTGCTCACCGGCCCGCCAGGCGTCGGAAAAACTACGCTTTCAAACATCGTGGCGAATGAAATGGGTGCGTCGCTGAAATCGACCGCCGGCCCGATCATCGAAAAAGCCGGCGACCTCGCGGCGATCCTGACGAACCTCGAAGAAGGCGATGTTCTCTTTATCGACGAAATTCACAGGCTGAATCCGGCGATCGAGGAAATACTTTATCCCGCGATGGAAGATTATTCGCTCGATATAATGATCGGCCAGGGCACCGCTGCTCGCTCCATCAAACTCGAACTGCCTAAATTTACGCTCGTCGGCGCAACCACTCGCCCCGGAATGATTACAGCTCCACTTCGCGGCCGTTTTGGAATAATTTTCCACCTCGATTTCTACGGCGTTGACGAATTGCAGCAGATCGCGGAACGCTCGGCGAAGATTTTAGAGGTTGAGATAGACGCGACCGGCTCAAACGAGATCGCCCGCCGCTCGCGCGGAACCCCGCGAATCGCAAATCGTTTGTTACGCCGCGTCCGCGACTACGCCGAGGTCGATCACGACGGCAAGATCACTGAATTTGTCGCAAACGACGCACTCAACCGGATGGAAGTGGATACGTACGGACTCGATGAGATGGATCGTAAACTTCTGCTGACAATTATCGAGAAATTCGACGGCGGCCCGGTCGGTTTGGGGACGATCTGCGCTTCACTTCACGAAGAAAAAGATTCGGTTGAAGAGATAATCGAACCGTATCTCTTGCAGATCGGCTTCCTAAACCGCACGCCTCGCGGCCGCTTGGCAACGCGCCTCGCTTACGAGCACTTCGGGCTTGATCTTCCGACAAAGGTTGTCGCTCCGACCCTATTTGAATAGACGGTAAGTTCGGTTATCACCCTTCAATGCGACTAACGAGAAGAGAAGTTCGCTTTCGTCGCCCGGCCCGTTCGGCATCGCGATCGTTCCAAACTGAAAAAGCGTTCCATGCCAAACATCTTTCGGAAACCTGATCACCTCTTCCAACTTCCCTTCCGCAGAAATCCACCAAAGAGCCGCAACATTTTCTTTCTGCGCTGGAGCATTCTCAGCGGTCGTTGCAAAGAATAGATCGTCGCCAACTTTTCGCGAGTAGAAGACCGTTCCATTTACTTCGCCGAGCGAGATACGTTCGCCGGTTGCTCGATCAATGCGATAGATCTCGTTCGTTCGAAATTCGGCGTCGGTTCCGTAGAAGATCGCATCTTCAGTGAAAACAAGGCTAACCGCTCGCCACGTCTCGTCGCCTTCACCGACAGTCGCGAATTTCAAGAACCCGTCGTCCGATTTGGAAATGCGGCACTCGTTCGGACGATCGCCGGTCAGGCAATAGAGGTCGTGGGAATACGGATCGCGATAGATGCCGTGAATGTGTTTTATCTCGCCTTCGCCAAACGTGTGAACCGTTTCGATCGTATCCGAACCGGCCATATACCGATATATTCGCATCGGCCCGCGTTCGTCGTTTGCAAGATACTCGCCAAAATAAACACTGCCGTCCGAACCGACCGCACACGCAGATCGAAGCACTCGGCAAGGCCGGATCATACCTTCGAGGTTCCGATATTTTCCGTCGCGAATAATCCCAACCGACTTATCAAATGTCACAAAAAGATCGCCGTTATCGAGCGGCAAAACATTTGCTACCATGAACCGGAGAAACCTTTGGACAAGCCGGAAATTTGACGCCAGAGACTTCCAAGCGGGAGCATCGATCGTTGCGATGTGGGTAAACGGAGAGCGTAGTTCGGATGCGTGGAAGATCCTGTTACGCATCGAAAGAAAATAGTTACCGGGCTCGGCCCACTCGACCGTGTAGCCGCGAAGTTCCTTTTTCTCTTCGACTTTCCACGTCATCCGTTAAGCTTTCTTGCAGATAAAACACCCGATCACGAGAACGTCCATTTTTGTCCGCATAAAACATTCGATCGCTTCGAACGGCTGACAAACGATCGGTTCGTTTTCGTTGAAACTAGTATTTAAAATTACAGGAATTCCGGACTTCTTTTCGAACGCCGAGATAAGATCGTAATAAAGCGGATTCTCTTCACGTGCGACAGTTTGCAGACGGCCGGTGTCGTCAACGTGATTGACGGCTGACAGCCGATCTCGCCATTCGGGCCGGATCTTATAAACATGTAGCATGAACGGCGACGGATGATCTTGTTCGAATATCTCGCTTTGCCGTTCGGCACGGACGCTTGGTGCGAATGGTCTAAAGGCTTCGCGGTGCTTGATCCTCGCGTTCAGGATATCTTTCATATTCGGAAATCCGGGATGCGACAAGATCGATCGATTCCCGAGTGCTCGCGGCCCCCATTCCATTCGTCCCTGAAACCAGCCGATCACATTTCCGTTCACGATCTCATCCGAGGTTTGATCAAGCAGAGTTTCGCGATCGACTTCTTCATACATGAGGCCGTAACGGTCGAGTTCTGATCGAACGAAGCTGTCTTCGTAAGAATCACCAAGATATGAATCGACCATCTTCCACCGGACGCCTTCTTTCAAAATCGAGTTGCTTACGAAAAGAGCCGCGCCGAGAGCAAGTCCATCATCGCCGGCTGCGGGCTGAATGCACGTTTCCTTGAATGGTGTTTCCAATAGAAGCTTGCCGTTCGCGACGCTATTCAGGGCACATCCGCCTGCCATCGAAACACGTGTCGTCGGCACCGCGGCATGAAGCAGCCGGAGCATGTGTATGTAGTAATCTTCGAAGATTCGCTGCAAGCCGAACGAAATATCTTCGTCGCGTTTTGTGATGTCGGAATACGGCACACGCGGCTCGCCCAATTCTTCAATAAACTTATCTGAATAAAGACGGTGAACGATCATTTCGCCTTCGGCATTTATTTCCATCCCCTGATTCGCACCGAAAGGAAGGAAATATTCGGGGTTCAGTTCAAACCCTGCCTTGGTTTGAACGAGCATTTTGTCGAAGAAATCCTTGTACTTGTCTGTCCCAAGCGGAGCCAGGCCCATGACCTTCCCTTCATCACCGTACTTTCCGTAGCCGATGAACTGACAAACGGCTGTATAAACTGTGCCTAGTGAATGCGGCACAAAGATCTTGCGGATCGGGCGGATCTCATTGCCTTCGCATTCAGAAAGCAGGCACGAGACGAAATCGCCAGAACCGTCGATAGTGATCCCCGCAGAATGTTCCCAATCCGAGGCGAAATACGCGCTCGCGGTGTGCGCCAGATGATGTTCGACGTTATAAGGTGTGAATGTTAACGACGATTCTTCGATACCGCATTCGCGCGCGATCATCGTCTTCATGTCATCGAACGCCGCACCTTTCTTACGGATCTTCGCCAGGTTCAAAAGCTTAGATGGATTGCGGATCGCGAACTCCAATTTCTTGTGCAGGTTCGCCGATGAATCGCGGCCGACCGCAACCGCAGTTATATCTTTAAATTCCAAGCCGGCGACCTCAAGACAGCGTTTTATCGCCAAACGCGGAAAGCCGGCGTAGTATTTCACTCGGTTAAGGCGTTCCTCAGCGATCGCCGCGACCGGAATTCCGTCGACCACGACCGCAGCCGAAGCACCAGCGTGATAGGCATTTACTCCAAGAATTACACTCATCTAAATATTGGTTCCTGACCCTTTTTCGTTGATCGATTCTACGTAGACGCTATCAGCTACGTTTATCAGCGGACCGAACACTTTGGAGATCCGTCTAACGAACTCCGAAGCATATACGACTGACTTAAACTTTAATGGAAGCAGATCTGCATCCGGCGCCTGAATCCCGAGCCCGAAATAACAATCTGCCGTCATTTTCGAAGCACCGAACGTTGACTCAAAAGTTCTCAAGATCTCGTTTGGTTCCCAGTATCGAACTTCAAAACCTTCGCCATCTGTATATCCGCGGCGCCGATGCTGTTGCCTTTGCCGAATGCCGAACTTGTTCGGCATTTGCACAAGCGATCGGCCGCCCGATTTGAGCACGCGCGCATTCTCGGTCAAACAATCACGCGCGTCCCGTTTACTCAGGTGCTGATAAACGCTGTATGAAAAGACCACATCGAACGAATTATCAGAAAACGGCAGAAAACGTGCGTCGCCGACAACAAAATCAGCCTCTACATTTAGCTGCTTGGCAACACGACGAGCGGCCAGCACAGCACGTAAACTCGGATCGAGCCCTACCGGGCGAAAACCCTTCTGACCTGCTGCGATCGTCCATCTGCCCCAATTACAGCCGACGTCCAGCAGTCGCTCTCCGTTCCCGTGAGCCAAACGAATATCGGGTATGGGATATCGGCTTAACCGATTCTGCAGCGAAAAATACAGGTTACCCGAAGTGTAAGGAACTTCGCCCTGAACAAATTCATCGATCGTTCCTTCAGGTACTTCGTCGGCGAAGATCGACTCATCAACCTCGCCCGACAGAAGTCGCTGCTTTGCCAGTTCCAATGATTGGCCAATGTAGTCGTGAGTCGACTCGGCATCATCGACCAACATTACAGGAATACCATCAACGAACGGATAGGTGTGACCTGAAACACAATTGAATTCACTGTTACGCAATTCAAGTTTCTGCTTGTCCCTTGGGCAAACAAGGTTGTCGATCAGCCAGCTATCCATTATTCACTGTTCCGGTGTGCCGATGTCGCAGCGGTCCGAATCACATAGTTTATTGGCGAAGAAGTAGGAATTCAAGTCACGTATCGATTGAGTCTTACTGATAGCTTGATACGTTCTAAATCGCGTTGCTTGAATGGGCAGGCAGGTACGAATACACTATTGGCAGTTGTGAATCTGCCGAACTACATAACACTCGCTAGAATTCTTATCGTTCCTTTGTTAGTGGTGGCCTTACTAACACCGATCTCAGAGGCGTGGTTTGGTATCAGCGGCTATGCACTTGCGATCATCATTTTCATCGCGGCCTCGCTCACCGATATTCTGGACGGGCACCTTGCGAGGCGCCGAAATCAGGTTTCGACGCTAGGCAAATTCCTCGATCCGATCGCTGACAAACTATTGGTCTCGGCCGCTCTTATCGTGTTGGTCGAAAAGCAGTTGGCACCTTCATGGGCGGTAGTGATTATTGTCGGAAGAGAGTTTGTTGTGACTGGGCTGAGGTCCGTTGCTGCGGCGGAAGGGATCATTATCCAGGCCCAGACATCAGGAAAGATCAAGATGTGGGCTCAATGCATCGCGATCGTTGCACTTTTGATCGCGGCCGCTAACGGTACGCCGCCGGTGTCGAATTTTGGTCTCGATTACCCCGCGTTCAGATTCTGGGAAGTGGCTGAAGTTCAAGTCGCTTTTTCGAACCTTGCATCCTTCGCGCTGACCGCCAACGACTGGAAGGTAATTGGCTACCTTGTCGGCCGAGGCGCACTTTGGATGGCCGTTCTGCTTGCGCTCTGGTCAATGTACGATTATCTGAAGTTCTTCTTTGCCAACAAACAACGAGCTACAAAATAGTTATTGGCGGTTCGAAACGCTGATTCAGTTCTGCGCGACTCGAGTCGGACGGCCGATCAGCGGATCGCCTTTTCTTGCGGGCTCGCCTGACCTAAGGCCTGATCGCAACTGATTTTCCGTCGTCGAGTAGTAGAACGAGTGATCGCCTTCGGACGTTGACCTGGGCACGCCGTGAACTTCGCAACCGCCTTCCGGAAGGCGTTCAATGTAAAATCTGTATCCATCGCTCTCGGTTTTCGCCGTCTCCAGATCGAGAAGTGTTAGACCTGGCATTGCCTCGATGTCACCGCAGTGGCCATTTCCGACGCTCTTAATATAGATTTGCTCGGCCGCCGCTATCCGCTTGATCTTAGACATCGCAGCTTCCTCGTTCACAGCCCGGCGAGATGCAAGAAAGCTTGGAATTGCGACCGAAGCTGCGACCGGAAACAAGATCAGCCCAATACCGGATAAAGCGATCCCGGGTATTGCAGTTCGCTTTCCAGCATATCGTTTCGGTTCGTTGACCGCGAGCTGAAGGGCCAGAATGCCAAGACCCATTCCACCGAGTAAAAGCAAAAGAATTACAAAAACTGCGGTCATCAATTCGATTAGCCCGAACTGTCGCTCATTAAACCAACTCACTAAGAGCCCAAACAAAATCCAGAGGATCGGCATTCCGGCACTGCCTAGCCCGATCGACCAATACGCAAATGCTTTCTTTTTTACGCGCCGCGTAGTTTGCGACGAATGCAAACCGAAATCGAGATAAGGGTCGTAAGTTGAGTGAACCGCCTGCTCGCGAGTGTAACCAGCTTCTCGGCCGATGGAGACGTCGCCTATGGCCGGCTGCTGCGATTCCGCCATGCTCTCGGTTGAGACTGAGAAGTCGAGCGGCGCTCCACATCGACTGCAGGCCAGTGCGGACGTTAAATTGACGAGCTCACATCGCTGACAGTCGACCGTATCCATCGCTCCTCCAAAGAACCGTGCACCGCACTTAGCCAATAGAAGCAAAATGCAGTGCAGGTCAGAAATGACTAGTCATCGATCAGGATCTTACTGCACTTCGACCCAATCGCCAGTGTGGATTTCGTAATACGAACGTGTGATTAAAGCTGTCGCGGTTCGTTCTTTAACGTTTAGAATTACCATCTCGCCGACGATCTTCCGCAATTCGGGACGGCCTGCTTTTGCTTTCCCCGAGGTTACAACATGTCCGCGTGCCTCGTTGCCCGATTTCCGCGCCGATTGGTTAGAGAATTTACCACCCTTGTAAGTTAAGCTCTCATAACCATAAGATCGAGCATTTACGGATTCATCCGGTCCAAAAAGAATGTTGCCATCCTCGATAGGCCGGAATACAGTAAGATAATCACCGGTCTTCACATTGTCTTCCGCTCCGAGGTCCACATAAACGGTGTGCTCTTTAGTTACCATTTCACGTCCATCTCGTGTCATAAACACTCGCCCAGACGCTTTCCCGGTAGGATCAGCAAAAAGATCCATTGCAGGCCGTTCGGTAAATATCGGGCTCGTCCGAACCTGGAAGGGCTGAACAAGATCACCGAGCAGCAACCCTTCGCATGATGTTGTAACCCGAGCAACCGACACATCGGCTTTTACACGAACCACTTCAACAGCTCCAACTTCTTCAACTAAAAAACCGAGACTTCCCTTCTTCGTCCATTTGGTCTGAACCTGTCCTTTTGGACGAACCACAGACCAAACATCGCCGACCTTAACACCCTTGTTAGCTCCGGCATTTAACCAGACGAAATCAGGTTGTGTGAAATTGAACCTATCGGCTTCACCGACAGCCCCAACGAGACGATTCGCCGTGTCGATCGGTGCCTTTTGCACATAACCAGCACAATAAAGGTTATTTTTCTCTGCGACAGACATCGGCCGTCGTTCACTGCCCGGAATTGAGGACACTTGAGCCAGAGCCGAGACCAACGTAAGAGCGATCAACGAGAACGAGAACACGGCGGTGCGACAACGATTTACAAATACTTGAAAACTCACAATTTTCTCCTGTATTTCTGAATTATCCGAAACTTTTGGCAGAAATGCGCCACGTAAGGTATTGATTGGACGCGAAATGAAAGAGGTGCCGTTACGGCCAATATGATGTTAACCTTAGTGCACAACAATGGTCAACAGTTATTTTAGCGTGTTAAACATCCGAACCCTTGCATATTATTCGCACCCGTCTGGCCGGCCCTACCCGTTCCGATGCTCCCGCCTTGCCCGATCCAATGCTCTTTGCTAAGATTTCCGTTCGCCTGCGTAATCATCACGCATACGCAAAATGCCGGTGTAGCTCAGTTGGTAGAGCAGTTGATTTGTAATCATCAGGTCGTAAGTTCGAGTCTTATCACCGGCTCCAGATCAAACTCAATAGATTTGGTAGTTTACAAGGAAATAAAGACGGCCATCCGTGCCGTCTTTATCTGTGCTGGACTAAATCTTGGACTAAGCAATGCGGAGACTCTGGCTCAATTTCTCGTCCAATTGAGGGTAGCGTATACGCCTCGCGCTCAGTAAGTTGACGTGCTCCATTCAGAAGAGCGTCTGCGGTGATCTGCTTGCGATTCTGAGCGGTGGCTGAGGCTTTGATCTCCAATCGTGCCTCATAAGCGCCGCTTTGGTTTGCAGGCCCATTGCCGCGGATCGCAAGCTGATACGTTACGGCCGCGGTCGCTTCATACGAGAGCGACTCGGGGGCGCCGATGATGTCCGTCAGATTGCTTTCGACGAGCGGCTTACCATCAGGGCTCGTGAAAGCGAGCTTCTCATCAACCCCTTTCTGCTCGACCACAACGCGCACGAACTGCCCTGCCGCGGAGCTCATCTGATATGTATGCGACCGCCACCCGCGATCGTACGCTCGAACGGCTCTCCCGGCATCAGTGTTGCCGATTCCCTGCCAGTTTTAGCCTGTGTCCCTATAGCCAACAAACTAAGAAGGATTAGCAAGAGCAATTTCTTAATGAGCATATAATCCTCATTGCGTGGGCGCTTTAAGAACCGGGTTTTGCATTCGGTTTGTTGGGCTCCACACGAATAGACAATGGAATAGTCAGAAGCAAGGGTTGACCAGGTTTAGCCTGGACGCGATAGATCGTTTGCGGAGGTAAGTCATCCTGGGTAAGACCTCCTTTACCGGCAGCAGCGGCTTTTTCCGCCTTGCTCCGGGCCGTACCCTCGCCATTTTCCAGTTCAAGCTGCTGCGTCATCGCTCCCCACTGTTTTTCATACGCGTCGAACTTTGCGACGGAAACTTTCAGGGCTCCGCGGCCGATCGTGAGATCAGACAAAGGCTTGTCGGACACAATAACCGTCAATGATTCGCCAGCGTGATCGTCGCGGCTCCGTTTTAACGTGTAATATGGCGGCTTGTCGTCGGCCGACGGGATCTCGATAACTCTGCCGGCGCTGACCTTGTTGTCGCCGCCGTTGATGCTCAGCGTCGGGAATATAAGGTAAGGGTCGCCAAAGGTACCGTCCGCGTACATTTCCCGGTCAAAAACGTATAGATAGCCAGTCCGCGGAGATTCGATCGTTAACTGCACCTTTGAACCTTCGGACAGCGGCGTTCCGCCACCGACACGTTCCGGCGTCCACTCGCCCTGCTGATGAAGCAATTGCCGCACTTCCTCTTCGTCTGAAGATTTCGAAGGACGAAGCCGCCAGATCGTCACTCCAACAACGGCCGGTCCACCCGCTGTCGTATTAAAAGCCGGAAGAGCTCTTTTGCCGACAACTCGGTAACGGACAGGCCGAACACGGCGGGCTGGTGCCTTCGCGGCAGGCCGCTTTTTAATGAAGGCTGTGTCCCAAAGGTCTCGCGTGGTGTCCTGCTGCGACTGGGCGCTCAACATGACGGGAAATGCCATCACTGTTAACAAAACAATAAAGTATTTCTGCATAATTTTGTACCTTGGTTTGACTTTAAGTACACTTTCAAAACATTACATACGGGCCAATTCAAGTTTGCCCATTTTCATTAACGCCACTCGCCTTGCATTGTAAATGCAGCCCAATAATAAGGTGATTGCCATTGTTTCTGTTTCCACATTTCGATCTGGGCGGCTCTCAGGGCTGCGGCCGGGCGTTCGTTGTCTTTGAGCATGCCGCGATAAAACTTGGTCATCAGATCGGACGTGGCTTTGTCGTTGACGCTCCAGAGGCTGACCACGACCCGCCTCGCCCCGGCGTACATAAATCCGCGGGTCAGCCCGATCAGCCCTTCCCCTTTAATTTCTTTTCCCAGCCCGGTCTGACAGGCACTTAGAACGACCAACTCCGCCGGCAGTTTCATATTGTATATATCGTTGGCACGCAGGAATCCGTCCTGCGGCTTGCCGTCTGCGTCTATAGTTGAGAGAACAAGCGACGAGAGCCCGGGCCTTTCAGTATCGAGCAAGCCGTGCGTTGCGAAATGTATATATCGATACTGGGCAAGGTCGCCGTTGAGAACGTTTGCCCGGCTGGCCGAGAAGTCCATCGCGCGCCAACTGGAATCTTTGGGCGTCAGTGCCATTAGTCCGTCCGCTTCCTGGCGGGTGAACGGGAGACGCCGGATCACGAGCCTGCCCGTTTTGCCGTCGGACGCTTCCGCAATGTGCTCCAGCCCGCGTGTGTCGGCAGACGAGACGGCTTGAACAGTAGCGCTCGTTTCAGCCGCTGTCGTCTTGAAGCGCGCATCGGTTCGATCAAAGACCGGATCGGCGATAACGGCTAGCATCTTCGGTGCGGGCTCCCGGCGCGCCAGTTCCGTTCGCTGGATTGCGAGTGAGGAGGCTGACGGCAAACTGACGACCTCGTGGCCTACGATCAGGGGTTGATCGATGTTTTTTGCAGTTGATGAACGGCCGCCAACGGCCGGATCGGGAAGCATGGCAAACGGGATGTACTGCAAAGCACCGTCGGCAACGATTACAAGCCGTTTACTGCCAAGCTGAGCGGCGGCAGGGCCGAGCAGCGTCTGACTTAGTGCCTGTGCGGCGGCGGGGAGTTTCGCTTCAGCGTCGGCGATGCGCGTTTTCCGCTGGAGATCTGTCTCGCCGCTTTTTCGAGCGTTGCGAGCCGTCAGCATTTCGTAAACCTGCAAGGAGTCCTGCTTTATCTGTTCCTCTTTCGGCAGATCGTAGCTGGTCAGCGAATCGTTGGTGATCGCCCAGAGATAACTGCGGTCTTCGCCGAGAGCGTATTGGAGCAGCAGCGTGTCGGCGTCGAGCTGTGCTTGAATTTCTTTGAATTTTAGCGGCTGTGGCTGTACAAGGGCAGCGTAATTAGGGTTAGCTTTGCGAATGGCGGTCTGCGCACGCTCCACTTCGTTTTCGAGTTGACTGATCTCGCCCGTTAACGTGCTGGATCGCTCCGGTTTATCGGCTCGCGCCAGCTCCTGCGCCTTATCGCTCAATTTTTTGGCTAACGTCCGTTCACGTTCAATGAGCGCGGTATCAACGCCCTGCCGTACATCAGTTTTGCTCTCGGTCAGGAGATCGAGAAGGCTGCGGGCTCGCTGGCGTTCGGCGATCTCGACGGCCAACTGGTCGAAGCCTTTTTTGGGTTCTAGGCGATGCTGGCTCATCAGTAGGTCGGTATATAACCTATACGAATCCTGAACGCCGGAGAGAAAAGCGGTGCGGGATTCAGGACTGATCAGCTCAGAGCGCATCGATTCGGAGATATCTAAACTTTCTTCGACAATTTTCCGCGCCTGCGTTAGATTGCCGCGTTCGCGTTCAATTTTTGCGAGCGACGTGAGCGCTCCGAATTCATTATTTTTACTGCCGATTGCCCGCGAAATGGCGGCTGATTCGGTAAACAAAGCTGCCGCTTCATCCGTGCGTTGCAATTGCTGTTTTGATTCGCCCATTCTGAGAAGCGCCAATGCTTCGTATTCCCGATTTTTGACTTCGCGAAGAATCGGAAGTGCCTGCTGGTAAATTTCAAGCGCTTTTTCGTGCTTCGCGAGCTTGGCATTTGCGGTTCCCAATGTCATTAGTGCCGTGCCTTCGCCGAGCCGATATTTCAGCTCTCGAAAAATAACCAGTGCCTGTTCCTGAGCGCGGATCGCTTCTTCGTCGCGGTTTAGCCGGCTGTATGAATCGCTGAGGTTGTTAAGCACCCCACCTTCTCCGACTCGATACTTTACTTCACGAACGATGGCGAGCGACTGGTTATAGTATTCGACGGCTTTGTCATCGCGCCCGACTAATTTATACACGTTTCCCAGATTTTGCAGCTCGTTTCCTTCAAATGTCCGGTCTTTCGTTTCGCGGTAGATTGTCAATGATTTTTCATGGCTCTCAATCGCTTTCTCAAACTGACTCAATTTGGCATACGTTGCTCCCATATTACTGTGTATGCTGCCTTCTGATCGCCGGTCTTTGATTTCGCGGGCGATCGGAAGCGACTGCTCAAGATACTCGATGGCTTTTTCATATTTACTTAAAAATGAATAAGCCAGTCCCAGATTGTTTAGCGCGGAAGACTCGCGAGACTTGTCTTTGAGTTCACGACCGATCGCCAGCGATTGCTCAAAATATCCAATCGCCTTTTCCGTTTCTCCACTCCCGCCATAGACCAATCCCAGCGTGTTTATGGTGCTGGCTTCCTGAATTCGGTTCTTCGATTCGCGAAAAATGGTCAGCGCCGGCTCTAAAGTCCTGATGGCTTTTTCAGATTCACCGATTCGACTGTAGACTATGCCGAGATTGACACGAGCCTGTCCCTCACTCGCATAGTTTTTGATCTCATGAAAGATCATAACCGCTGATTCAGTAACCTCTATTGCTTTGTCTGATTGACCTTGATTTATATATACATTTCCTAAACTAAGCAGTGCCTGCCCTTCAAACGCGCGGTCGTTGACTTCGCGTAGGATCGGCAGTGCCTGTTCAAAACTCGCTATTGCATTTACCGGCTGATTCAATCTGTTTTGAGTGTTGCCGAGAACGTAAATCATTAATCCTTCTCTGCGCCGCTCTTTTACCTCGCGAAAGATCGTTATGCACTGTCGGAAATATTCGGCGGCTTTTTCATACTGCTGCTGGTTGAAATAGGAGATCCCCAGATCGTAAACGACAATGCCTTCCCGAATACGGGTTTTTAATTCCCGACTGATGGCGATTGCTTGTTCCTGAGACTCGATTGCTTTGTCATAGCGGTTCAAGCTCACATACGCTTTGCCGATTTCCTTGAGCGTCAACACTGCCCAAAACGGCTGGTTCAGCGTGCGCCACATTAACAGCGATTGCTCTAGTTTCTCGACCACCTGCGGCGCTTTCGGAGTTTGTTTCGCTAATTCCAGCGCTTCGAGCAGCAGATTTTGCGCGGTCAGATATTTTCGGTCAGATTCGCTTGCCGCCGGCTGAATTACCATTTCCAGGCGGTAGGAACCAGCCATTTTCGGAGTTCCGACGCCGCGTACAGTCAGGTTATAAACTCCGTCCGCCGCTTCGAGAGCGAGCGTTTCCTGCTCGCCCGCTCCGGTCAAATTCATTTCCGCTGATTGTTTGCCGTCCGGCGCGTTCAAGATCAGCGTTGCGTCAAGCACCTTTTGATCTAACCGAATGCGGATGAACTGATTTGCCGTGAGGTTGATTTTATAGTTTTGCTCTTGTCCGCCCGAGATCTCGCGCTCGACGTGCTTACCGGGGAGAATCACCGGATCGCTCGAGGGCACCTGGGAATGCAAGACGGACGCTATACCGAGAATCAGGAACAAGGGGAATATTCTGAACTTCATTTATGCCTCATTTATTAGAAGACAGTACCACGTTTTTACCTTGCGAACGTTTTTATAGAATTACGCAGGCTTCGACCGTCGCCGCAGTGAACTTATCGCCAATCGCCCTGCATCGTAAATGCCGCCCAGTAATACGGCGATTGGCATTGCTTTTGCGTCCACATCTCGATTTGTGCGGTCCTGAGGGCTGCGGCGGGCCGTTCGTTGTCTTTTAGCATTCCACGATAGAATCTGGCCATAAGATCGGAGGTCTTGTCCGGCGAGGGCTATACATAAACCAACGAATAAAAGTCGAAAACTCCTACACATGTTCGATTACTCCCGCATCGTCCCCGGTGGACGGCCTACCAATCCGATCGTCTAATAAGATGCGAAAAATAAAAGCGTACTGCCTTTACCTCAATGATGTTCTAGCTTGATAATGTGCGCGACTATATCAGCGTTTGCTTCTATTCGCGACTCCTTTTTGCTATCGTCCCGTTCGACATTTACTTTATTCGATTGCTGCTTTTGCAGCAGCGAGTCGATCTTCCTGCTCAGCTCGTGATCGTTGATTCGGCCTCTGTCCTCAGGGTTAGCGAACCGTTTCGCGGATTCAAGTTCCGCTAGTGGCTGCTCAGACCAAACCAGCCAAACTAGTTCCGTGCCTTCCTTTTCGTCAAGTTCAAACCAGCTCTGCCGGGGAATTTGAATCTCTTGGCCCGCATCCAACTCCGCCAGACCGTCATTTGTCATAGGCGACGGAAACAGGATATTGTATGTGGCCTCGCCATAATCGTCTTTCGGACCCTGATTCAGGATATAAAGGTGACCGGTCTGCGCAGCTTTGATGTTCAGTCGGATCCGGTCCTTATTTCTGAAAAGCATTTCACCCGATAGAGTAAACGGATCTTTATAACGGCCGTCGGTAAAGCTCTGTACCGTCAGCGAATACGTCAATAACCGTGAGGGAGCGGCCGTTCCGGGATCGGGCACGTACGGCGGAACGGGAGCGGCGACCAGTGCCGTATTTGATTCAAAGATATTTGACTGCCAGACGAGGATCGCAACACTTGTGAAGGCGACAAGCCCAATAACTGCAATAAGCATTGCTTTTCGGGATGTACCGCTACCGGCGTCCGTCGCAGCGGGCAACGATAGCTGAGCGGTACCAGTGGCCGGAATCATTCGCATGACCGTCTCGCTATCAACAGAATTGGGGCGTTTCATTTCAGCCTCAAACTCGAGGCGATGGCGGAAGCGTTTCAAATCGGCGGCCAGTTCTTCTGCGGACTGGAATCGCTCTTCCACATTCTTTGCCAGCGTCTTTTCAATAATCCGGCCCATTTCGTCCAGCGAGTCGTCAACATATATTTCGATCATCGCTACATCTTTGTTTAATATCGCAACCAAAATGTCGGTCTGGGTAGGTCCTTCGAATGGCCTCCGTCCGGCCGCCATTTCGTACATGATCACACCCAGGCTCCAGATGTCCGTTCGCGTGTCAACATGTATTCCGCGGGCCTGTTCAGGTGACATGTACCCTGCAGTTCCCATCACCATTCCGGGTTCAGTTTTTAGAAGAGTTTGAGCCTCTTTGTCGGTACCCGAGTCCGATTGGCCAGTCAGCTTTGCCAAGCCGAAGTCCAGCACCTTTACGAGGCCGTCATGCCGGACCATTATGTTTTCGGGCTTTATGTCACGGTGGATGATGCCCGCCTCGTGTGCGGCCGCCAACGCCGAAGCTACCTGAATGGCGACGTCCAGCGTCTCCGTTGGGGACACCGGACCGTTAGACATCTTTTGTCGAAGTGTATCGCCGTCTACAAATTCAGTAACAATATAGTTTGAACTGTTTTCCGAACCGAATTCGTGTATCGTGACGATATTTGGATGGTTAAGAGCGGATGACGCCAGTGCTTCGTGCTTGAACCGCTTCAGCCGGTCGGTGTGTTCATTGAGGCGGGGCGGCAACAGTTTCAACGCCACTTTCCGATTCAGGACATTGTCGGCGGCCAGGTAAACCTCGCCCATGCCTCCCACCCCTAGCAGTTTGTTGATCTTATAACGACCGACTGTTTGCCCGATTAGCGGCGGCGATTCTTCCCAGTCGGAAAACATTTCTGCGGCGATGTCGTCAGGTGGGGTATCAATAAAGCCGTCGGGATTATCCTCATACGAAAGGAGTGACTCGACTTCAACCCAGAGATTTTCGTCATTCGTGCATTCTCTCTCGTAATAGTCATGCCGATCGTCGGCCGCCATCTCCGCGACCCTGTGATAGGTCTCTTCAATTTGTTTTAGTCTTTGCGAATCCATTTGTCCCGCCGCACCCGAGAAAACTCCCGATTAATGCTTTTTCCTATGTAAACGTAATTTTGAGCTGAAAAGAAACAATTCGTTTGTGAGTTTTTTCAAAGTCGACCTCAAGACGAAGCCGTTAGTTCGCGCAAGAGCCAGGTGCGTGCAAAGCGCCAGTCACGCTTTACGGTTTCACTCAAATGTTTAACACTTCGGCTATTTCGTCGTTTGTCAGTCCGCCAAAGAATCGGAGCTCTACCACTCGACTCTTTCGTTCGTCCAAAAGTTGCAACCGGTCCAAGGCGTCGTCAAGAGCGACCAGTTCCGAGGGCCGCCCGGTCACAACGGCGGTCTCGGCGGACAAGGAAACGCGGTTCTGCGAGCCACGCTTATTGCTTTGTTTCGAACGGGCATAATCGACCAGAGTATGCCTCATCGCTTTAGCGGCGACTCCGAAGAAGTGAGCTCGGTTCTGCCAATTCTGATTGTCGCCATTTTCGAGTTTAAGGTACGCCTCGTTAATAAGTTCGGTTGTTTGAAAAGTATGGTTTGCCGGCTGGCGCCTCAAATAGCCCCGAGCCATTCGCCGCAAGTCGTCGTAGACGAGTGGCATCAACTGCTCGAGAGACTCTTTGTCGCCACCGCCCCATCCCACGAGCAGAAGCATGATCTGATGCGAACTATCGTCAGGCATATTAAAAATTGTTGTGAGACCTCGCCGAGTATATACCAGAAGTTAACGGAAAACATTTGCTTTTTGTGGGACCAGTTGGATTAAAAACAGTTACCGAATGTTATTGGAGCAGCCTTCAAGTATATGGGCGTAAAGGGACGCGTTTTGTCTGAGAGAAATCTGACTTCACGTTTGACCTTTGCTCCGTGACTCGACCGCATCAATACTTTTGAGCCGAGGCGGTTCCCTTAACTATTTTCGTTTCTCCTACTCAACCGGGCCACTTACTTGACACATGCCGCGGCTATTTCGTAGGATTTAGGTTCGCTTTCGGCAAGCGAGAACTGTCCTTTTGACAATAAGTTGTGGGTGCGTACGCCTTTATTGTACGTTTTCGAAAAGTTTGGGCACGTACGTCAATTGGTAGACAGCCTCCCTTACAAGGAGGAAGTTAGGGGTTCGAGTCCCTTCGTGCCCACCAAATATAGGATCTCAGAGCCTATCTGTGGGATCACAAATGCGGAGTCGTAGTTCAGTTGGTTAGAACGCCAGCCTGTCACGTTGGAGGTCGCGGGTTCGAGTCCCGTCGGCTCCGCCACTAAAGAAATAGCCGTGCTGCTGCTGAAGCTTCGCGGCTTTTTGCTTTTTCAGTCAGTTCAGTTTGCCGCATTTCCGGCGGTGGATAGCAGAACAGCATCGGTCGTCGTTTTCTGACGAATGACTGCGACACGATTGAAACCGGCTCGTCGCGACGTTAACGCGATAAAACGGCCGTCGCCCGAAACTTTCGTCTCCGAATTGTCTGAATCAGCAGGCGTAAACTGCGTCGCATTCTTTCCGTCAGAATCTGCGATCCAGATGCTCAATCTGTTATTTTCGTAAGCGTCGTAGGTTATTCGGCCATCCAGCGTCCAATCGACAAGGCGAATAAATGCTTCATTCACCAAGGCAGTCGTCTGCACGGTATGCCCTACTCGCTGCCGACGCACATAGTTCCGCGCCAAACGCTTCAGTTCCGTTTGCACGAGCGGTATCAGTTGGTTCAAGGCAAAGCCGTCGCCTGTCCGCCAGTCCAATAAGAGCCTTGTAATGTTCTGAGATCGCTCGTCCATCAATCGGTTATATAAACGAATGGAACAAAAGCAGTGAGGATACTTTGAAAACCGTATTCTAGCACAGGTTGTTTTTTCAGAACTGCCGGGTCTCTGTCCTGTTTTCGAGCAAGAATCGTTTCTATCAGCGGTGGGCTAGTTAGGCCTTCCAATTTTATAAATGGAGCATTTATATGGAAAAGATCGAGGAAAATAAGTAGCCTCGCACGAAAACGTTTCAGCTTCATTGCTCCGGTAACGGGTTACCCAGCTAAAAGAGGGCTTCGAGGGCTCGTGGGGGTAGAGCAGATCGTCGAACTTGTAAAGGTAGCCCAGCAACGTTCGCCCGTTTACGACATCGTTTCGCGAAGCGTGCCGATCACGATAACCGTCGCCGACTGACCTTTATCTTTCGTAAGAGATTTTTTTCGAGTTGATACGGAATTATGAATCCGATCAGATTTTGTGTTCGAAATCTTCATTGTTGAGTGAGTAACTCGATCGGATGCCTACACACATTTGATTCTGAGCTCTGCAGACTTCGACAATCTGATCTTCGAACAAGGGGAAGGTAACCGAAAGCCGTCAGATCAAATCGATCAATGACGGCTTTTTGGTGTCCTAAAATGTGTGCTATCCCTTTCGAAGTTCTGTTAATACCTGCTTAGCAACGGCCTTTAAAGTGTCGAACACCCCCGTGCCATCCATCGCGACTGCCTCAAAGACTGGCTCATCCTTCTTCCGGAGTTCGTGAGTCAGTTCATCGATCGGGATTACATTCGGCAAATCTCTTTTATTCAACTGGAGAACGTAAGGCAGCTCGTTCAGATCATAACCCTGAGTCTGCAGATTTTCTTCTAAGTTATACAGCGATTCGATATTTGCATCCATCCTTTCTTCCTGGCTGTCAGCAACGAATACAACACCATCCACACCCTTGAGGATCAACTTCCTGGATGCATCGTAATATACTTGCCCGGGTACGGTGTAAAGATGAAAACGCGTCTTGAATCCCCGAACCGTGCCGAGTTCAAGGGGCATAAAATCGAAAAAAAGTGTTCGATCTGTTTCTGTTGCAAGGCTAATCAGCTTCCCCTTTGCCTGTGGCGCGGTCGAATCGTAAATGTGTTGTAAATTCGTTGTCTTGCCGCACAAGCCGGGACCGTAGTAAACGATCTTGCAGTTGATCTCACGCGATGCGTAATTTATGAAGGTCATTATCTTGCCTGGGGGAAATTAAGCTTTCTTATTAACTAAAAAGACTATCTATATCTTCGTCTGTGATCTCCGAAAAGACGGAAGTACTGAAACTGTATGCCGCGGTTGCACGGGCTGCTTCGTCCAACGTTGCCGCAACTTCATAGCTTGCACGTTTTGTTCGAAGTTTGACAAGGCCGACAGTCGATCTTTCATCGAAGACAACTACCAAAAGGCTGCGTCCGATGACACTTATGAAGATACTTTCACGTTCGCCCTCGTGCACAACTGCCGGAAAGGCGTCTTCGCCGATTAATCGTGCCATACTGCTTGTTGCGGCGACGTTGCCAGCCGCAAGCGACGAAAAGCTGGTGGTATCCATGTCACCGATGTCACCATGGAATGCGATCGTCTGACCATCGCGGTCGACTAAGAAAACGACACGGGCAGCACATTCAACGCAAAGCCGAGCAAGGATGGCCTTGATCTTTTGAAATTGTTGCTCTTGCAGAATAAAGGGCGAGTGGGCCATTGTGTGAACTCAACTAAAGATAATCTGTCTCGTTTTTACTTGGATGAAACGGTCGGAATTGAACGTGGCCGCTCCGAACGAAGCGTTACGAATAATTTAGCATAATCGACAAACCCGGACAAGCGTTTTTTCGGAGGCAACTTTCTTCCATTTTCTGCGACCCGATCGTTACAGCTGGAATCCACGGGTTCGGCATAAAATTCGAAACGATTTGATTTGACCGAATCAATTGTCTAAATTCCAAGTGTAAATGAAACAAGAACAAAGGCATAGTTCTTTGGATGGTCTCAGTGTAGTCGGTATTGGTGGCGGCACGGGTCTTTCAAATCTTCTTTCCGGGTTGAAAAAATACGTCGGAAAGGAGATCCGGTCGCTTTCGGCGATCGTTGCCGTAACTGATGACGGCGGCAGTTCGGGCCGATTGCGTGACGAATTACAAATGCCACCACCGGGTGATGTGCGAAATTGCATGGTCGCACTCTCAGAGGACGAATTGCTGCTTTCTCGTCTTTTTCAATATAGATTCTCAGGTGACGGTCCCTTGAGCGGGCACAATTTTGGCAATCTTTTCCTGGCGGCTTTGTCGGAAATGACCGGTGACTTCGCGGAAGCTGTTCGTCTATCCTCTGAGATCCTTGCCAGCAAAGGCCATATTTACCCGGCAAGTGTTTCAAATATCACAATTACAGCGCAGCTGAACGATGGAGTGGAAGTTAGAGGCGAGACGAATATTTCCAAAGTTGGTCCAAGGATCAAAAGGCTCTTCTTGGAACCACCGAATTCCAAACCCCATGTCGACGCGCTGGAAGCGATCAGAGGTGCGGATCTAATTACGGTCGGCCCAGGCTCCTTGTTTACCAGTCTTTTGCCGCCGCTTCTAGTACCCGATGTCGAAGCTGAATTTAAAACGGCTAAGGGTGTGAAAGTCTTCATTTGTAATCTAATGACGCAGCCGGGAGAAACCGACGGAATGACTGCGAGCAAGCACCTTCAGATAGTTTCCGAGCATGCACCCGGAATTAGATTTGATTACATCTTTCTCAACAATGCACTGATCAGCGATGATCAAAGGAAGAAGTACGATGCAGAGGGTGCCGAACAAATAGGAATTCATGGTTCGATCGATGGAACAACGATCGGTCAAACGAAGGTAATTCACACTGATCTTCTTGCTAGTGGACAGCTGGTGCGCCATGACAACGACCGGCTTGCAAGCATTCTTCTGGCTATTCGCGAACTAACGATGTGTTAATGCTTATTACTGAGTTTAGCTTTCATTGTCGAATGATTCGTTTAATTCGCATCATTTGTGGCAATATTTCACTATGGAAGACGTTTCGAGCGAACAGAATGCGCTTGATGTTCTGATACTAGCTGCGGGCCGGGGGACACGCATGCGCTCTAATCTCGCAAAGGTGTTGCATCGACTCGATGACAGGCCTCTCATTAGTCATGTATGCAAAGCCGCAGCGTCGTTAGCTCCGCGAAAGATCTACGTAGTGATCGGGCACCAAGGTGAAGATGTTCGAGATGCAGTACGTAGGGAACTCGATGGTGATCAAGCTGTATTTGTTTGGCAGAATGAACAGCTGGGTACCGGCGACGCTGTCAATGCGGCTCGCGAATATCTCGCCGACAATGATTCGACGCTACTCGTATTGTCCGGCGATGTGCCAATGATCCGGCCGGAAACTCTCGGCGGTTTGATTCAGCATCACAAACGGCATCGAGGTAAGGGAGCATCGGCGACAATCCTAACGGTGAACTTGAAAGACCCAGCAGGTTACGGGCGAATCGTAAGAGATGACCAAGGCATGTTCGCAAGGATAGTGGAGCAAAAGGACGCGGCCGACGATGAACGAGAGATACGGGAAGTAAACTCAGGAATATATTGTTTCGACAATCGGAAACTATTCGATGCCCTCGAAAAGGTCCATAACAACAACTCTCAGGGTGAGTATTATCTAACCGATGTACCAGCACTGCTCAGCGAATCCGGTGACAATGTTGCAATCTTTCAACATAGCGAGCCGCGCGAGATCGAAGGCGTAAACGATCGTGCTCAACTGGCGGACCTCGAACGGATTTTAAAGCGGCAGACGATCTCAAAACTTATGCTCGACTACGGCATTACGTTCATCGACCCCAAGAATACGTATGTTAGTTCAGCCGCAAAGATCGGCCGCGACACTGTGATCTATCCTGGTGTAACTATCGAGGGAAATACTGTAGTTGGTGATGGATGTACGATCCGCTCAGGAACGCGCATCGCAAATTCGCAGATAGGAAGGAGCGTCGAAATACGTGATAACAGTTTGATAGTTGATTCTGAGATCGGAAGCGAATGCACGGTCGGACCGATGGCCCACTTACGAGGCAAGGCTGTCATGCTTTCTGGATCTAAAGTGGGAAATTTTGTTGAGCTGAAAAAGACGACCCTAGGTGAACGTTCGAAAGCAAACCATCTGACCTATCTCGGGGACGCGACCATCGGCGAGAATACGAACATTGGTGCGGGTGTTATAACCTGTAACTACGACGGTGTGCGCAAGCACGAAACGCATATCGGAGATAATGTTAAGATCGGCTCCGATACTATGCTCGTTGCACCT
>JBBSKW010000040.1:0-22304 GCA_038256005.1 Pyrinomonadales bacterium | reverse complement strand
GAAAACGCACTTACAAGAAAGACGTAGCCTCGTTTATCCAATTTCGAATTTAACAGCCGTAGCAAAAA
This sequence comes from Pyrinomonadales bacterium, assembly GCA_038256005.1. GTDB lineage: Bacteria > Acidobacteriota > Blastocatellia > Pyrinomonadales > Pyrinomonadaceae > OLB17. The sequence goes on along the minus strand of JBBSKW010000040.1, from coordinate 22,236 downwards.
AGACAACCACCTGCCCAGCCCCGCGTTATTCGCTCCCAGCACCGCGTTTTTAACTCCCAGCCCTGCGTTTTTTATTGGCCAGCAACGCGAAATTGGCGGTGTAGGAATCGGTAGGCACAAATTCGGTAGAGTAGGAGTCATTGGTGTGAAGGCGCTGTAGGAAAGGTCAGAAACAACGGAAAACGTCGGAGGATCAATTCCCTCAATGCCCGATCTTTACGATCTGGGTGTACAATAGCTTTCTAAACAAAAAAAAATCTGTTTCCATCATTGGTCGTGAAAAGTGAATCAAATAGACATATGAAAAGATCGCACACTTATCGTTTCGTTTTTGCCGCGGCATTAACCGTTGTTTTATCGATCGCCCTTTCAGTTATGAATAAAGATCAAGTTTCTGCGTTCGCAAATGAAACGTCAGCGGCAGCAAATCCACTGCTCGAAAAGTGGACCGGGCCGTTCAGCGGAATTCCGCCATTCGACAAGGTAAAGGTCGCCGATTTCAAGCCTGCGCTGGAAGCCGCGATGGCAGAGAATCTTGCTGAGATCGACGCAATTGCATCGAACACTCAACCGGCGACATTCGACAACGTGATCGTTCCGATGGAACGTGCCGGCGGCACGCTTGACCGTGTTTCGACTGTTTACGGCATTTGGGGCGGCAACATGAGCACGCCTGAATTCCAGTTGGTGCAACGGGAAATGGCGCCAAAGCTTGCGGCATTCGGCGACAAGATCACGCAAAACGAAGCATTGTTCAAGCGGATCGAAGCCGTTTATAATTCGCCGGAAAAGGCAAAGCTAAACTCCGAGCAACAGCGATTGGCCTGGGTGTATTACACTAACTTTGTCCGAGCCGGTGCGAAGCTGGACGCAGCAAAGAAAAAGCGTCTCGCCGAGATCAATCAGGAGCTTGCAGGTAAATTCACAAAGTTTGGCCAAAACCAGCTTGCTGAAGAAAATGGCCAGTGGGTGATCCTAAAAGATGATGCCGATATGGCCGGACTTTCGAAGGGTTTGCGAGACGCGGCGGCCGCAGCGGCTTCGTCGAAAAAGGTAGAAGGTGCCGCCGGAATTATCATCAACACCCGCTCGTCCGTCGATCCTTTTATTACCGATTCGACCCGTCGCGACCTTCGCGAAAAGGTCTGGAAGATGTTCATCAACCGAGGCGACAACGAGAATGAATTCAACAACAACGCTATCATTAGCGAGATACTTCAGCTTCGTGCCGAGCGTGCGAAACTTCTTGGCTACAAAACGCATGCACATTGGCGTTTAGAAAATGCAATGGCGAAAACGCCGGAGCGTACGCTTGAGCTGATGGAAACCGTGTGGCCCGCAGCGGTCGCCCGCGTAGAAGAAGAAGTTGCTGACATGCAAAAACTTGCCGACAAGGAAGGTGCAAAGATCACCATCGAGCCGTGGGATTATCGCTTCTACATGGAAAAGGTGCGGAAGGAAAAATTCGACCTTGATCAAAACGAGGTAAAGCCATATTTGCAGCTCGATAAGATCCGCGATGCGATGTTCTTCGTCGCCGGTGAGCTTTTCAATTTCACATTTTCACCGGTAACGAATGTTCCTGTCTTCCATCCGGACGTGACCGTTTGGGAAGTTAAAAACAAGACCAATGGCAAACACGTCGGTCTTTGGTATTTCGATCCGTACGCACGCGATGGCAAGCGTTCGGGTGCTTGGATGAACGCATATCGTTCACAGGAAAGAATGGACAAGGACATCACTACGATCGTCTCGAACAATTCGAATTTCGTTAAGGGCAAACCCGGCGAGCCTGTTCTCATTTCGTGGGACGACGCGACGACGATGTTCCACGAATTCGGCCACGCACTTCACGGGCTTTCGTCCAACGTGACCTATCCGTCACTGTCGGGAACCAACGTCGCCCGCGACTATGTCGAGTTCCCTTCGCAACTTCTCGAGCACTGGCTGTCAACGCCGGAAGTCTTGCAAAAATACGCATTGCACTACCAGACCGGAAAGCCGATCCCGCAGGCACTCGTTGACAAGATCGAAAGCGCAAAAACCTTCAATCAGGGTTTCGCAACGGTTGAATATCTCTCAAGTGCTTTGATCGATATGAAGCTCCACCTTGCCGGTGACGCGAAGATCGACCCGGACAAGTTCGAACGCGAGACGCTTGCTTCGCTGGGAATGCCGAAAGAATTGGTGATGCGACATCGAACGCCGCAGTTCGGTCACGCGTTTTCGAGCGACGGCTATTCGGCCGGATATTACAGCTACCTTTGGTCGGATGTGATCACCGCTGACTCGTTCGGGGCGTTCACCGAAGGCAAAGGACCGTATGATAAAGCGGTCGGCAAGAAACTCGTCGATTATATCTTCTCGGTCGGCAACACGATGGATCCTGCGGAAGCGTATCGTAAGTTCCGAGGCCGCGATCCGAAGGTTGAGGCACTAATGAAGAAACGCGGATTTCCCGTCAAAAGAGAAGACTAACCTTCTACCTCGACCCAGAAAACGCCGCCGGTGCCTAGCTCCCCTGGCTTCAAAACACCGGCGGCCTTTGGCCTGGCCTGCGTCACCCGCTTTTCCTTCGATCATGTTCGAGTGGACAGAACTTGAAAACAACGTCCGGGAGAGAGGTCCGCTCCAGCTCTGGGATTCTTGGCTCACGATCCATCAACCTCCTTTACTTTTCTACATAGAAGGCTGAAAATTCCACTTTCCAGTACAATGATCCGGTGGGATGGTTACAATTGGGACTGGAGCTCGAGCGTCACGTCAGCACGCGACGAGCCAAGCCTGGACGCTCTGACGAAACATCGGCAACAAGCGTGTTTCGAATTGAACAAGCTAGGCGACTGTTTTCGTTTCGCTTGAACGAGGAAGCTCGAGCTCGAGTCCTAGTCAGATACTAAATTTCTATGGAACAATTTAAACAACTTGGTGAAGCGGTCGAGAAATCCTGGCGCGATAAAAATTATTCCGAAGACGATTTTCCGCGAATCGCCGCTGATGCTCTGATCGAAGCGAAGTTGCCCGAAAAAGTTTCGGCATGGGAAGTTGTAGAATGGACTTTGAACCAGACGCAATTGCCCGAACAAAAGGATTTGCGCGGAAACTTCGGCGATCCGCCGATTACACTTTATAATTCCCCGCGTTTTCACATTGACGTTTATTTTTGGCTCCAAGGCACGACCGCCATTCATCAGCACGCATTTTGCGGGGCGTTTCAGGTCCTGCTCGGCGCGAGCATTCACAGTTGGTACGAATTCGATGTGAAGGAGAAGATCAATGCTTTTACCGAGATCGGCGAGATGAATCTGAAGCTCTGCGAACTGCTCGAGAAGGGCGACGTGCAGAAAATTCTTGCCGGGCGGCAGTATATTCACGGGCTTTTTCATCTCGATCAACCGTCGGCGACCGTCGTCGTACGAACGCTTAAAAGCCCACTTCACCTACCGCAATTCTCTTATCACAAACCTTTTTTGGCAATCGATCCGTTTTTTGAAGAAGCCAATACGATCAAGAAAAATCAATGTTTGAGCTCACTTTTCCGCTCGAAACATCCCGAAACCGATACATTTGTCAGAGAACTTTTGCAAAATAGTGATTTTCAGACGAGTTTTTCAATTCTCTCAAGCGTCAGACGTTTTTTGCAGCATGATCAACTCGATCAAATGTTTAGATTGGACGCGTCGAAAGATCGGTTTGAAGAATTTTTAAATATAGTCAGAGAAAAACACGGCGAACTAGCGGAAATCTTCCCCAAGGTTTTCGCCCATCAGGATAGAGTGGGTGAAATTCTCAAACGGCGCAGTTTTATTACCGACCCCGAACACCGCTTTTTTCTCGCTCTTTTAATGAATGTCGAAGGCAGAGAGCCGATCCTGAATTTGATATCCGAGCGATTTCCCCAAAACAATCCAATTGATAAAATCCTGGATTGGTCGCTCGATCTTGCCAACACCCGTGTTCTGGGAATTAACATTCCGAACGCTTTGGGAATCGCGGATTTCGGCCATCTGGATCTGTTTATTCTCGAATATTTTCTAAAAGCCAAGTCCGACGAAGAATTACGGGAGGCTTTTTGTGCGGAATATCCGAAAGAAGGTTTCGACAAATTGAACGAAAAATCGGAAAGCATCAAAAATTCCGTGATCTTTCAGCCGCTTTTACGATAGGCCAAGATCTCTGGAATCCTGCAATCATGAGCGTCAGTGGCACGAAAGGGGTTTGGTCGCAATTTCGTTTTTTGTTAATGAAGGGCCGTTCCGCCGATTACAAACGGAGCATTCAGGCCGCTCGCTCTCCCGGCGTCAATCATTTTTACGTATTATAGATTAAGGGGCGCACACCCTGCTCGGATTGCAGTTTCTTGTGTTTGGACATCCAGTCTGGGTAATGCAGTCGCTGGGACTAGTACACCGGCATGTGCAGACAAAGCCGTTAACAGTCTGCGCGCAAATTGATGCCGGACAGCAGCCGGCTCCACTGCAGGGCTGGTTGTATTCTATACACGCCGATTGAGCCATTACGGCCGGCGGAGCCACAAGAGAAAAAATCGCAGGAAGAGCGATAATTGTCGAATAACCGACTCTTTTAATCACATCGCGTCTAGACATACCCGCAAAATAATCGGTCAGTTCGTTTCCGTTTTCGAGCAGGTTGTTTTTCTTTAACCCTTCCAGAGCCAGCCATACCAGATCTTCCGTGACGGGTTGTTTCAACCGTTTTGACAGCTTTTCGCGGATCTCCGTTACCGGATTGTTTCCGTCGCATAAGCTATAAATAAGGACGGTTGTTTCGTTCAAACAATAAGCTTTATTGGTCAGCAGATCGTAAATCAGCAGTTCATCATTTAGGTCCTGGACAACCAGATCTGTTTTTCTCACTAGCGGATTGTTCTGAACCTTCATAGAAAATACCTCATTTGATCTTTTCACAGTTTAATTTGTTGAACGAATTTTCTATGGGAAAAAAAAGATAATCATTAGACAGTTATAGTTCTTCTCAAAACAGCCGCTCGGGCAGATATATGGAGAAAACTTTCGGCTAGAATCTTAACTACTTATACGGGACTCGATGATGAGCATATTCCCTAATTTCAAGAATGTCTAGTTATACCGTTTCCAGTTGGAGCATTATCAATGGGGAGCGGGAGCGACTCGGTAAACGTTCATCTTGAAACTCCGTCGCTGTCGCTCAGAGTTCTGACCGTGACCGTAGCAGATTTCTGCTTTGCTAAGATTTAGGCACAATACCCAAATTCCGCATTCGGCGGTAGAGGTGGCTGCGGTCGACGCCCATGTCTTCGGCGGCTTTGCTTACATTGCCGTCAAACTCGGCGAGTTTGTGTTGGATGAATTCGCGTTGGTACGCGTCAGTGGCTTCCTTGAATGAAGGAAAACGAAAGCTTGATGCAGGTTTTCCGTCGGCAAATCCAAGCTCCGGCAATTCGGCAACATCGATCTTTTGTTTAGCAGTCATAATGATCACGCGCTCGATCGTGTTGCGAAGTTCGCGGACATTTCCCGGCCATGAGTGACCGGAAAGTTTCTCGATCGCGGCTTCCGTAAACGCTTTTGCCTTCTTGCCGTTGTCGGAAGAAAACTTGCGGTTGAAATGATCTAGCAGTGCGGGAACGTCTTCCAGACGTTCCCGCAGCGGCGGCACCTGAAACGGGATCACGTTCAAGCGATAAAAAAGATCGTGACGAAAATTGCCGTTGTCGATGAGATCTTCAAGCCGTTTGTTCGTCGCCGAAATTACCCGAACATCGACCTTAACCGGCGTGTTGCTGCCGACAGGCTCGAACCGCTGCTCTTCAAGCACGCGAAGCATCTTCGCCTGAACCCGAGGCGACATATCACCGATCTCATCTAGAAATAGCGTGGCTCCATCGGCGATCTCGAACTTCCCTTTCTTCGACGTGTTCGCACCGGAAAACGCACCTTTGGCGTGCCCGAATAATTCCGATTCAACCAATTCTTCAGGTATAGCCGCAGAGTTTATTTCAACGAACGGCGAGCCTTTTCGCTTTGAATGAGCGTGAATTGCACGCGCGACTAATTCTTTTCCGGTTCCGCTTTCGCCGGAAATAAGAACTCGACCGTCGGACGGCGCAACGATCGCGATCTGCTTTCTCAAAGCCCGCATCCCGATCGATTCGCCGACCATTACATATTCGTCCGCGAGATCTTTCTGCAGTTGCTCATTCACTCGTTCAAGCTCGCGTTGCCGAACCGCGTTCTTAACGGTCAGAACCGTGCGATCCAAACTCAACGGCTTTTCAATAAAATCGAACGCGCCGAGCTTTGTGGACTTCACCGCCGTCTCAATATTCCCGTGCCCGGAGATCATCACGACCGCTGAATCGTTCCCTTCCTCACGAAGCCGTTTCAAAGTCTCAAGCCCATCAATCCCCTTGCCCAACCAAATATCTAAAAGAATGCACGAATAACTATTTTCCGCCGCAAGCTTTAGACACTCCTCGCCCGTCGCGGCCGTCTCGACCGCAAACCCTTCGTCCTCAAGCACTCCGCGAAGTGTCTCGCGAATGCCGGGCTCGTCATCAACTATAAATATGGAATTAGACACTTTATGGAAGGATAATGACAGACGCGAATTGTCTGAAATGTTTGTCGAACGAAACAGCTTGGCTTATTTCAAATTTCTCGCAGATGTACTTGCTCGAACAATCGGTAAAGCTCCACCCTTTGTCGAAGTGGTGCCTGAAAATATGCCAGGTTTCTTTTATTGCTTCAGAAAGATAATGCCTTCCCATAGAGAATTCGGTCATTATCGCGGCCGGAAAACGGTTCCGTTTCAACCTCAATCGGTAACGCGGCAATTTCCGCAAGCTGCTCGGCAACTCTCCGGCCGCTTGATTTTGGCAGACTATCCGTAATGACGACAATTTCCACCGCGTCGCCGTTGATCATCGGCAGCGGTTTATCCAAAACCAAAGTACCATCCCGATAAATTGCTTTTAATGTTTCGCTATTCATCATAACTCCACAATGATAACCCAATCGTGGCTCAATTTGCTTGTATTTAGGTTTTCGTTGGTGAAAAATGGAACGTTCAGCCAGCAAACGCAGTTAACTCATCTCCCAACACAACACGAAGTGTTTCCCGAATGCCGGGCTCGTCATCAACTATTAGTATCGATGTCTCCTATCGCTTCAAGACCAGCCTGAATCAATCATGAACGCAGTGAATTGAGAGACAAGGCGTGTCTTGAACATCTGCCTGTTATAATTTTCAAGCCATTTCTTGAACATAACTCAGGCTATCCCTGCACCGGCAATTCAACGATAAACTTCGCACCACGCGGCTGGTTTGCAACAGCCTTAATTTTCCCTTGATGCTCGGCAATTATCCTTTGAACTATCGCCAATCCCAACCCCGTTCCGCGCCCTTTGGTTGAAAAATAGGGTTGGAACAGTTTTTGAAAATCGGCCGGGTCGATGCCGTCTCCGTTGTCGGCTATTTCTATAACAATGATATCGCGGGCCGTTTCGTGCCGCGAAGATATTGCAACCAGTTTATCCTCACCGCCTGGAGCTTCGATGGCATTGTCGATCAGGTTCACGAACACCCGTTTCAGCTGTTCTGTGTCGAGCATCGCCCTAGGAACTTCCGACAATTTCATTTCGATCCGCACATCATCCACACGTTGTGCATAAAGTTCCGCAGTCTGTTTTATGACCTCGTTCACGTCGCCGGCAATAAGCGAAACCTCTGGCAAGCGTGCAAATCGCGAAAATTCATCGACCATCGCTTTCAAAGATTGTACTTCCCTGATTATCGTCGCAGTGCCTTCGTTGACCACTGTCTGCATTTTCAGATCGCTATTGGGGGCGACAGATTGATCGATCGCTTCGCTGCCATTTTCAAAAACTGCGAATCTGCGAGCAATGCGTTCTGCCGAAAGCTGAATCGGCGTGAGTGGGTTCTTGATCTCGTGCGCCATTCGACGTGCGACCTCTTGCCACGCCGAGGCCCGCTGTGCCGCGATCAATTCTGAAAGATCTTCGATGACCAAAACAACGCCGCCATTTTCTGGAAGTGCCGTGGCAGTTATTGAAACCGATAGACCTTCGTCGTCGCGTTTCTCAGTTCCCAGCTTTGATTGATCAGAAGCGTGACCGACACGCTTTGCACGTGAGATCAATCTTTCAAATGTTTCCAGATCAGTTGAAGGAACCAGCTCGGACAATTCAACGCCGAGAACATTTCCCGGCTTCAACTGAAGAATATTTCGAGCCGAAGGATTTATCGTACTAACCCGATCTGCGGCATCGATCGAAAGCACGCCTGTCGGCAAAGAAAGTAGAACCGTTTCAATGTACCTTCGTCTTTCGGTCAGCTCTGTCGAATTGGCTTCGAGCTTCGACGACATATCGTTGAATGTCGAAACCATTAGTGCAAGCTCATCCTCGGCAAAAACATTTACGCGGTGCCCCAACTCTCCCTGTGCGATCTTTTCAGCACCTTCGGCAAGAGCTTTAAGCGGTATCGTCAAGCCGCGAGCGACATAGAACGCCGTCCACATCGCCGCGAAGATCAACATGAACGTCAGGACGCCGAGCGTCAAAAATCCTACTTGTCTGACAGTTATCTGGCCGGCTTTTAGTCGATCAAATTGCTCCAATGAACTAGCAACAGTTTCGCTGATCCCCTGATCGGCGCCGAGATCTCGGGCAATAACCAGAGTCCGTCCATCGGAAATCTGAGCGGCCGCGGCATCTAGCCCAAATCCATCGTTCAACAGCGGATCGCCATAGGTTCCCCGCCGTAGCAAAGCCATCTCAGTATGGCTCTCATACGCCGTGACGGAAGTCGCGATGGTTTCGCCTGCTTTACCGATCAACGCGGCAAACGCCAGATTCCCGTCTGCAGCTATCTGACGGAGTTCTTCAGAACTGTTTATTCTATCGTCGAGCGAACGGGCGAGCATTCTTACCGATTCGTTCATCAGGGCCCGGCGTTCGGCGATCGCTTTGTCTTCTATCTCTTCCGGCAATCGGACAATGTTTTCAGGAATCTGTACGAACCAGCGGTCGATCGCGCGATTCATAAACAGAAGCGAGAATCCGGCCATCGCGATGATCGGCAGGATGCTGATCATCACAAAATAGAAAAGAAGACGCGACTTTAGTTTGGAACCGAGCGTTAATGCTTTTCTCTCGCGTGCGAGCCGGACAATGCTGCGCAGAAAGATGAATCCGAAAACGACGAATGCGGCAAAATTGAGCGACGACAAGCCGTAGAGCAGCAGCGTGTCTCCGGCAGATTCGACAGTGAAACTTTTCCAAAGATTTGAAGATTGCAGAAGTACGAGCAGCGTTAAAAGAACCAAGACAAAACCGCCCAAGAGCCATAGTGAAAGTCTGACGCGTTTTGGTTTTTCGCCGTTCATTAAGAAAGCCCAAGTTTAACACGAAAGCTCCGTGCCGACGCACGTTTGGCCGCATCACATCTCTCGGCTAAACTCTTCCAAAGCTATGAATATCAAACAGATATTTTTCGGTTCCGACGACAAATTACGTAGCGGTTGGCGGTTTGCGTTCTTTCTTTTCAGCTTCGTGTTGTCGGTCGCAATTCTCTCGATGTTCGTAGTTGCATTACTTCCAGATCTGCTTAAAGCCGGTCAGGATCTGTCGGCGAGCGCGTTAATAGTTAATTCTCTTGTGATGCTCATTCCTGCTCTGTTTATCGGATCGCTGTGCGGGAAATATCTGGAGCAGTTGCCGTTCAAAGCTTTGGGTGCTTCGTTGAGCGGTCCTTGGTTTAAGAATTTGGTGCTCGGGCTTGTGATCGGAGCCGTTACGTTGCTGATCGCGGTCGGGCTTTCAGTTACATTCGCGGGAACGCGGTTCGTTTCTTCGGCGTACGCGATCAACGATATTTTGTATTCTTTGGCAGTTTCGGGGGCGGTATTTTTTCTCGGTGCGGCCGCGGAAGAAGCTTTGTTTCGCGGGTATATGCTTCAAACATTTGCTCGGTCAAATCTTGCTTGGTTCGCGATACTATTGACCGCAATCTTCTTTGGAATTGTGCACCTGGGCAATCCCGCGGCCGGCCCGCTATCTTCGCTTAACACCGCACTTGCTGGAATTTGGTTTGGGGTCGCTTATTTAAAAACGCGCGAACTTTGGTTTGTTACAGGGCTCCATTTTATTTGGAACTGGATGCAAGGTTCGGTCTTTGGGATCGAGGTGAGCGGCTTAACAAAGATAGTCACCCATCCCGTTCTAAAAGAAATAGAGACCGGCCCGGATTGGATAAGTGGCGGAAATTACGGCCTAGAAGCCGGCGTAGTCACAACGATCGCAATAATACTCTCGACCGTCGCCGTATATTTCGTACCGTTAAAAGATTCATCGAACGATGAACCAAAGATGAACTTAAATGAACTCAAATAGATCTCCGTTCCGATCTTATCTGTGTCTATCTGTGTTTACTTGTGGTTGAAAATTCCTATACAGCCTGGATCTTGAAACTTATATCAACTGCTCTAGCCGAATGCGTCAGACGTCCGACCGAGATCAGATCGACGCCGGCTTCTGCGTATGAGCGAACACGATTTAGGTCCATTCCGCCCGAGGCCTCGATCAGTACATTGGGATTCAAATTCCGCGACATTTCGACAAGTTTTGCGGCTTCTTCGGGAGTTTGATTATCCAGCATCACAATATCTGCACCAGCATCGATCGCCTCGCGTAGCTGTGCCCAATTCGTTATCTCTACCTCGATCTTATGCAGATGCCCGACCTTGTTCTTAGCGGCTAGCACCGCCTCGGTGACGCCACCGGCCAGCGAAATATGGTTGTCTTTGATCAGCACGCCGTCGTCGAGGCCCATTCGGTGATTCTTTCCGCCGCCGACCGTCACCGCGTATTTCTCGAGCATTCTCAAGCCCGGCGTCGTTTTCCGGGTATCAACGATCGCCGCACCGGTTCCTTCTACCGCGCGAACATATTGCCGCGTTAGCGTCGCGACGCCGCACATCCGCTGCAAAAGATTTAGAGCAACGCGCTCGCCGGTTAGCAACACGTCGGCGTAACCCTTGAGCGTTCCAATGATCGTGCCTTCTTCGACCTCGTCGCCTTCGTTATAACCGGTTTCGATCTCCGAGATCTCAGGATCTAAATGAAGGAAAACTGCCTCGGTAACGTCAAGCCCGCAGACCACCAGGTATTCTTTTGCGAGAAACCTGCCCTGACCACGGACCTCTCCTTCGACTGTTGCCGACGTAGTAATATCGCCGCGGCCAATATCCTCAGCCAAAAATTGCCCGATCGCCGAGATCATCTCTCCGTTATCTAACCAATTCATATTCTTTCTGGAAAATACTTTGGAAAACTTTAATCTAAATCATAGCAGAGATTTGTTTAACAGTTTAGAACACTGTCAACTTTTGACTTTGCGGCCGGGTAGAAGTACTCTCGGCGTGTCCAAATAAACTCTGATAATGCATCCAAGGAGATTTCCCCAGTGAAAAACAAATTCCAGTTAATGTTCTCAGTCGCCGCTCTTTTTGTTGTCGGTGTTGCGTGTAACATGAGCACGGCGAATATGAGCAGTTTTAAGGTCGGTAAAGACAAAGAGGTGAAGACCGAGGCGTCAAGTTTTAAATCCGGCGAAACCGTCTACGGTGTTGCTACGATCTCAAATGCCCCAGGAAAAACGAACGTCAAGTTCAGTTTCGCGGCGGACGACGTCAGCGGTATGACAAAAGGCGAACAGGTTAAAGGGTCAAATGTCGATGTCGTTGTACCAGACGGCGGCGGCACAGCGACCTATTCTCTCCCGATCCCAAGCGGCGTTCCCGGCGGAAAATATATTCTAACTGCCGATATGCACAACGAGGCCGGCGAAAAGAAAGATGGCAAATCGGTAACGATCACGATCGAAGGCTCAAAGACGGCAACCACGCCAAAGTTCGACGATGATGAAGAGACCCCCGCAAACAAAGTTGCTGACAAAGACGATAACTAAAACTAACGGGCATGATACCGGCTATTCGGCGTCATGTCCGTTTTTCATTTTATCGGGGCAACGATCCTTATTTTGGGAGAAGTCGGAGCATATTCGTATTTTGCGGTTCTGACGAAGTCATCTTTTTCCGCCCCCGCCGACCTAGACCTGCTTTCCTCTTTTGTAATCCTTCCCAAGCCGTCGATCCAAATCTTTCTTATTTCAGTAGCCGTTTCGCCGCCGAAATCGTAGCTAGATTCCATCGTCCATAATGTATCTGCAGACGTCCCGGCCCCTATCGTTTCCTTCAAAAACTTGTGGACGCCGCCCTCGCTATTACCTCGAAGCGCAGTGATTCCGCAAAAGTCTATTGTTTTTCGCCATTTTTGAATTCCGTCGCGGCAATAGCGGGTAGAATCGATCTCAATGTATTCACGAAACCATTTAGTGCCGTTATTGATCTCGGTCACCGCCTGGCGTGTCGATCTTGGTAACGCAAATTCATGAATTTCGTCGATCGTCTTTGTTCCCGTACCGTCTTCATTGTTGCCGATAGACGTGATCGCATCTACTCTTACGATCTTTCTTCGTTCAAGCTTCGCGATCGCAAGATCTGCCTTTCCTATCGCTAGGAAATATGTATCACGATCGACCGCGACGCGTTGAGAAAAGACAACGCCGCTAGATAAAAGAAAAAACACAACTGAAAAAAGGTGAGATCTTTTCATAATTATGATCTGAGCCTCCTCGGAAAAGTTCGATCTGTTCAAATTCTTCGGGAAAACGCGCGTTTCCGCCCTTAAACTATCCCAGAGCCTCCAGATTCTGATCTAGCGTACTCACTGCTGTTCGAGCTCCGTTTTTCTTTCCCGTAGGGCTTCGACCTTTTCGGGCGGGGCTTTGTTTACTTTATCGGAGCCTCGATCGGCTTCAGTTTTATACCGTATTCATATTTCTGCGTAGTCCGGAATCGAACAGCCTTCGAGTCGTAGTTTGATTTTACAATTGTTCGTTCTCGAACGGTCTGATCGGCGTTCAATATAAACAGATCTTCTGTCAGAAATTTAATTGGTTCGGCGTTTGAAGTTTCAATAGATATCGCAACCCTAAGATATTTAGTAATATCACCTGTTTTCTCAACTGAGTACCGGGTTTCTGTTGCACTGCCAAGTTGGGCCGGCGGATTGAGGTAACAGCCAGAGGTCTTCCATTCAGCCATATTTACTCGGCAATATCGGAGGGCTCCTATCTGCGTGGATTCTTCCGTTTCTACCTTTCCATTCCTCGATGTCTCGTCAATGCTGTAATATTTATCGGCAGCTTCGTATTCATGGGTTTCATTTCTTAAATACGTTGTCTTTTCACCAGCAAATCCCTCATTAGTGGCAGTTTCCCGTCGCGGAAATACTTTGCGTGCTGCCGCGTTCCCGGTACGTATTCCTGTCCAATATTCAGCTTCCGTAATCTCTTTACTTTGAGCAGAGGCGTTTGCGGGAATGCCTACTAGAACCAATAAAAATGAAAAGAGCAGCGGTAAACGAAAGTTCATGTTAATTCAATGCCTCCAAGTTCTGTGTAAGAGTTGCCGTTTGCTGTTCGATCTCTGTTTTTCTTGCCTGCAGTTCCGCGACCTTTTCGGGCGGGGCTTTTTCTACGAAGTTGGCGTTTGAGAGCTGTCCGCTTAGACGCTCGTGTTCGGTGTTTAGTTTGTCGATCTGGTTCTGCAATCTTTCGCGTTCCTTTTCGAAATCTATCAAACCTTCAAGCGGAACAGCGATCTCGGCGGCGGCCGTGACAGCCTTTGCCGACGCCTTTGGAACATCGAGAGTTTCGCCCAAGACGATCTTATCAGCCCGTGCAAGCTTTAAGATCTGGGCCTCGTTCGCCCGGAAGATATCTTGTTTCGCGGCCTCAGCGGCAAGATGCACCGTGAACTTTATCGAAGGCGAAATGCTCATTTCACTGCGGATATTTCGTACCTTTGAAATAGCCTCGATCACGGCATTCATCTCGGCCTCTGCCGCCTCATCGATCAAAGCCGGATCTCCTATCGGGAAATCTGCCAGCATTATCGTCTGTTCTGCGGAAGAATAAGCGGCGTTGTGCAAACCATTCGACACGCCCGGAAGCTTCTGCCATAACTCTTCCGTCAAATACGGCATAAATGGATGTAATAGTCGGAGAGCTTGCTCCAAGATCGACAATATCTGCGAACTCGCCGCAATATCGCCGGCGATGATCTCGTCCTTTTTCAGCTCGATATACCAGTCGCAGAAATCATCCCAGAAAAAGTGAAAAAGCAGAGAAACTGCCGTATGAAATTCGTACTTTCCGAGAGCCTTGTTTACATCTCCCGCCGTTCTATTCAACCGCGATACTATCCAACGGTCTGCTAACGGAGCGCGGACACTCTTGTCCGCATCGCCGGTGCCTCCGGCGAGATCTAAACCCAAGCGGACAGGAGTGTCCGCGCTCCCGGAATTCATCAAACAAAACCGCGTCGCGTTCCATATCTTGTTTGCGAAGTTCCGATAAGTCTCAACGCCCGTGTCGTTCCAACGGATGTCCGCACCGGTCGCGATCGAGGCAAGATAAATACGCGTCGCGTCCACGCCGAACTTATCGAACATTTCCAGCGGATCGACGCCGTTGTTTCGCGACTTGGACATCGGTTTGCCGTCCTTGCCCAAAACCGTGCCGGTTATCACAACGTCCTCGAACGCTTTTTTACCCGTGAACTTCTTCGTCAGCATCACCATCCGCGAAACCCACAGAAAGATAATGTCGCGGCCGGTAACCAATACATCTGTCGGCAAGAACATATCTAAATCGGTCTTTGTTTTAGCTGTTAGCTCTAAGCTGTGAGCTGTAAGCTGGTCGGAAGTCTGACCTGTCCAACCAAACGTACTGAATGCCCAGAGACCAGAAGAAAACCAAGTATCGAGTACGTCTTGATCTTGCTTTATTTCCTTTCCGCCGGCTTTAGCTTTTGCTTCGGCTTCGGTCGGTGCTACGTAAACATTTCCATCTTCGTCGTACCACGCCGGTATCTGATGTCCCCACCAAAGCTGCCGCGAGATCGTCCAGTCCTTTAGATTTTCAAGCCACGCGGTGTAAACCTTTTCGTGCGGCACCTGCGGGGAAAAATGCGGCACGCCTTCGGTCTTCATCAGTTCAAGAGCGATATCCCGCATTTCGTCCATCTTGACGAACCATTGCTCGGACAAGATCGGCTCAACGATCGTCTTACAGCGTTCGCAAACGGGCAGAGTGATCTCGTAATCTTCGATCTTTTCAAGTAAGCCAAGTTCCTCGAAACGCTCGATAACTTTCTTGCGAGCCTCGAAACGATCAACACCTTCGAAATCCTTTCCGGCGGCAGCCTTCATCGTCCCGTCGTCGTTCATTATCAAAAGCTGCTCTAAATTATGCCGTTCGCCGACAAGAAAATCGTTCGGATCATGCGCCGGAGTTATTTTTACCGCTCCCGTTCCAAACTCGGCATCAACGTATTCGTCCGCGATAATCGGAATTTCCCGATCGGTAAGCGGCAATAAAATTGTTTTGCCGACCAGGTCTTTGTAGCGTTCGTCTTTCGGATTAACTGCAACAGCAGTATCACCGAGCATTGTCTCCGGGCGGGTTGTCGCAACTGTAACAGTCCGATCACTATTTTTTAGAGGATATTTGAGATAAGTCAGCTTGCCGTCTTTTCGAGTTTCTTCTTTTACCTCAAGATCGGAAAGCACGGTCTTATCTTTCGGGCACCAGTTAACGATCCTAAGCCCACGGTAGATCCACCCTTCGTCGTACAAGGTGCAGAATACATTCTTGACCGCGGTCGATAAGCTCCCATCCATTGTAAACCGCTGCCGAGACCAATCCACCGACGCGCCCTCTCGGCGCATTTGCTCCGTGATGGTGTTTCCGTATTCTTCTTTCCACGTCCACGCCCGGCGAACGAATTCTTCGCGGCCGATGTCCAGCGGAGATTTATGTTCGACTTTCTTGATCTGCTCAACGACCTTTCTTTGTACTGAAATACCCGCGTGATCGGTTCCCGGCAGCCAAAGCGTGCGGTAACCCTGCATCCGCTTCCACCGCGTCAAAACGTCCATTATCGTATGCTGTAAAGCGTGGCCCATGTGCAGCGAACCAGTCACATTTGGCGGAGGAATAACGATAGAATATTTCGGGGCGTCGGGGTCCTGATTGATCTCCGGGGCAAAGAAACCAAGCTCTTCCCAACGTTGATAATGGCTTTCTTCGGCGACCTTCGGGTCGTAGGCTTTAGGGATTTCCATATAGATAAAACTGTAATACTAAAACAAAAACGGCCGGTTTTCATCTTTAGCGAGAAAACCAGCCGCGTTGCGTAAATATCTGATCGTTTAGTATTTCTGCGACAGCCGCTCTACCACCTTTTGGACAATTACTTCCATCAGTTCGGGCGACAGGCTCATCACCTCTTTGTCGCTGCCCATTATCTCGGCTCGTTCAGCGGTCGTCAATTCGATCGTTTCAGAACCGCCGATCGGCGGAATATCAAGCAGATCTATCTCCTGAAAGACCTTTGGCTTTACAGCCGGCGGCGCAAAACTAATGGTATCGATCCCTATCTGGCTTTGAGAAACTTCGTCGAGGACACTATCGTCGAGATTTGACGTCGCGTACGCGTTTTCAGCCGACACATCAAGTGGATCTTCGACAAGTCCAACTGGCTCTCGATCGACCGAAATGGTTTCGGCCTCCCACGGCTTCTGCTCAACGTCCAACATGGGAACGAAACTGGCGCTCGTCTCAACCAAACCAACAGAACTTTCGTTCAACGGTGCCGCATCAAACCGTATCGTCTCTTCAAGATTCTTTTCTTCAGGATTTACAGGATAGTAATCGTCGATCAAGGGAGCAGTTCCGCTGCGCTCTTGCTCGTCGCCCTCGGAATCCGTTACGATCTCATAATCAACGGTTTCATTACTCTCATCATTTGCAAAATAGCTTGTTTCGATCATCTCGTCGTCGAGTTCGCCATCGTCGAAAGTAGACGTTGATCCCGACTCATCAACCGTTACGCTAGGTTCGCCAAAACTACGGACGTAAAGACTCTCGATATCATCTTTCGGAATTTCCGCCGGAATCTCCGCCATTTCGGCCGCGTCTGAACCGTTTATCGAAGGGACAGGTGCCGCCGCTACAAGCTCATTCACCTGCTGGACAAGCTGTCGGATCGACTGAAATGGCTTGGTCAAATAAGCATTCGCCCCGACCGCCGCCGCCCTCTGGCCGTCAAATGGTTCGAATGATCCAACAAGAAGTATCACCGGAAGATCCCGCGTTGCCTCGTTCTGCCGAAGCTCTTCGCAGATGAGATAACCGTCCTGCCCGGGCATATTTACATCCGCAAGGACTATATCTGGCCTTGTCTCACGGATAGCGGACATTGCGCTATCGCCGTCGCCGAACGCACGAACTTCATAGCCCTCATCCGCGAAGGTAAGATTTACCACCTTTTGAATAGTGATCGAATCGTCGGCAAGCAATAGACTGTGTTTAGACACTTTTTATCCGCTCCTGTTTTGAAGAAATCAATTTTTCGGGAATCGTCTGATGAAAATTAGCATCTACTGTGGCCGATGGTCAAGAATTCCGTAAAGGAATCATACTTGAACACTTTCCGAACGAAAAATTAGAACGTCATTCTTGGTTGCTTCGTCCAATCTGAACCAAGTCGGCTGCAAGTTTTATGGCCGCGGTCATGCTCGAATGCTCTGCAATGCCTTTACCTGCAATATCGAATGCTGTTCCATGATCGACCGACGTCCTAATTAAAGGCAATCCAAGCGTTACATTGACCGCCGATCCAAAGGAGAGCGATTTTACCGCGATCGTCGCTTGATCGTGATAACACGCAATAACGCCGTCGAATTCGCCCCGAAAACCTCGCAAAAAAATTGTGTCCGGCGAAAATGGCCCGCTTGCATCTATGCCTTCTTTCACCGCTTCCTCGATTGCCGGTAAGATCACGGACGCTTCTTCGGTGCCGAACATTCCATCTTCCGACGCATGCGGATTCAGCCCCGCAACCGCGAGTCTAACGGGACGAGACAAAAGTGCTGAAAGCGATACGTCTGTAAACCTGATCAGATCGAGTAGGCGATCGTGCGTTATTAACCCGATCGCCTCTATCAGCGAAACGTGCGCCGAGATCAGCACGACCCGCAGTTTCTCAGCGAAAAAGCTCATCGCAAACCGGTCTGTTCCGGTCAACGCCGCCAGAAATTCCGTGTGCCCCGGGAAATCATAACCGCCCATCGCTAGCGATCGCTTACTGATCGGAGCCGTAGCGATCGCATCGATAGTGCCCTCGCGCCAAAGCTCCACGGCTCTTTCAATATACTCGCCGGATGCTCGACCCGAAATTTCGCTCTCTTCACCGATCTCGAATGTTCGACCAAGATTTCCAAGGTCGACTACCTCGATAAAATCGGGATCGATAGATGCACTCGCGTGAGGAACTAGCTTGAGTCCAGTTTTCAACAGATCGTTCTGCTCGCTTAGAAACGCGAGGTCACCGATTAGAATCGGCCTCATATCCAATTCACCTTTTAGCCCGGCGACAGACCGCAAAACGATCTCCGGCCCAATTCCAGCCGGATTGCCGATCGTAATACCTATAATTGGCGCTGAATTAACGTCGCTCATCTGCTTCTAAAACTAATCGCGAGGTTCAATCATAGCAGTTTGGCACTACGGTTGGTGCACTTATCCAATAAGAAAACCCTGCAATTCCAAAGAAAAGCAGGGTGTTCAGTAAAGAGTTTGTTCCTAGCCCTTAATCCGCTTGGCGCCTGATGAATGTCGGCACGTTAATGTCCTCTGAATCGATTCCGCGATCAGGTTGAGGAACTGGCCCACCATTGCCAGCATGTGCTTCAAACACTCGCGGAAGCGGGAGCGAAGCCGACGCAGCGGTATCGAAGCCGGTCGCGATAACTGTCACAGTGATCTCGTCACCCATGTCGGGCTTGATCACGTTGCCCCAAATAATGTCAGCGTTGTCGTCCGATTCTTCTTCGATCATCCCGATCGCGTCTTCGATCTCAGCAAGCGGCATATCCTCGCCGCCGGTTACGTTGATCAATGCGGCCTTTGCACCGGTGATGGAATTCTCTTCGAGAAGTTTGTAATCGAGTGCCGCACGCATCGCCTTCGAAGCGGCATCTTCACCGCTTGCGGTTCCGATTCCCATCAAGGCAACGCCTCGTCCGCGCATCACCGTTGTCACGTCAGCAAAGTCGAGGTTGATTATGCCCGGCGTTGTGATCAGATCTGTTATGCCTTGCACGGCTTGCAGCAAGATCTCATCGGCACGGCGAAACGCGTCCATTAAGGTAATGCGTTCTTCTACTTCGCGCAGTTTGGAATTGGGGATCGTGATCATCGTATCAACACATCCACGAAGTTCGGCCAACCCATATTCAGCCTGCGCCATACGCTTCTTGCCTTCGACCATGAACGGCTTGGTGACTACCGCCACCGTTAACGCACCAAGCTCTATCGCGAGAGAAGCGACGACCGGGGCTGCACCGGTTCCGGTTCCGCCGCCCATTCCCGCAGTGACGAAAACCATGTCGGAACCTTCGAGTACGTCGAGCAATTTCTGATGATCTTCAAGGGCCGCCTCACGCCCTACGTCCGGATTCGAACCGGCACCGAGTCCGCGCGTGGACTTTGTTCCAAGCTGGATCTTCATCGGCGCCTTTGACGCGTTGAGCGCCTGCAGGTCCGTATTGGCGACAATGAACTCGACGCCTTTTACACCTGCTTCGATCATTCTATTGACCGCATTGCCGCCGCCGCCGCCGACGCCAACCACTTTTATCCGGGCTCCTGTGATCGGTGGTTCGTCGATGAACATCTTGATTCCGTTGCTATTCATTTCTGGTCCTTCTGAAAAACTAAACTTCGATTTCGCCATTGGAAAACCTAAAAACTCTTGCTGAGATGGATTTTTCGAAAGCAACAATATATTGTGCTGATGGGCGAGTAGCATACTACCGTTTGTGGTAAAAATCCAGCCCGCGTACACCTTTATTTAAATTTTCCGCGAATATTTTCGAGCCAAGCCGCAACACGGCCGGCCGTTGACCTGTCCGAGCCGCCACCCGATCTTAATTGCGTCCGCATCGACGAAAGTGCCAGCCCACAAGCGACCGCCCAAATAGGTGTTCGAACCTCGGCAGCGAGTCCGCCGAAATATTTTGGCTCGATAAATCCGAGGCGTGTCGGTGCGTCAAAGACCTGCTCAGCGATCTCGACCATTCCCCGAGCCATCGAGCCGCCGCCCGTAAGGACCACGCCGCTTGGTATTTGCAGACCGGTACGATTTGTTTCCTGAGCAATATGCTGAAGTAGCTCAACCGCACGCGGCTGCATTATGTCGCACAGGATCTCGCGCGAGAGTCCCCGGGTTTCGTTTCGTCCAACTGGCTGGATCTCTATAACTTCCTGACGTTCGTCGTCGCCCATTAGAAATGTTGCGACGCATCCGAACCGATGCTTGATCGTGTTCGCTTCCTGCATTGAAACCCGCAAACCCACGGCAATGTCCTTTGTAAAATGAAGCCCGCCGAATGGGAATACCGCCGTGTGTTGAACGGCACCGCGGCCAAAGATCATCATGCTCGTGATCTCTGATCCTATATTCACCACCGCGCAACCATATTCTTTATCATCGTCGGTCAATGTCGCTTCCGCAGCGGCAAGCGGTTCGAGGATCATCCGATCGACGTCCAGGCCCGATCGTCGAACGGCCTTGTCCAAATTCTGCCTTCCGGCGCTCGGCCCGCTGACGACGTGTACCAACGCCTCAAGCCGCGAACCGCTCATTCCGACCGGTTCCGTTATTCCGTCTTGCCCGTCGATAATGAATTCTTGTGGAAGCCGATCGAATATTTCCCAACCTGACGGAAGTTGGATCGCGCTTGCCGACTCAACAGCTCGCTCAATATCTTCCTCTGAAATTTCTCGCCCGGCACCGGCGACCGCGACAACTCCGCTCTTGTTCTCACCGCGATAGTGTTCACCCGAAAGATTTACGACCGCCGACCCGGCTTCCAGTCCGCTGGTTCGCTCGGCATCACCGACCGCTTTTCGAACAGATTCGGCAACTGCCTCGGCGCTAGTAACGATCCCGCGACGAAGTCCCTTCGATTCCGCATCGCCGACGCCCACGATCTTCATCGTGTAATCGCTCATCGCCTCCCCGATCACGCAACGAACACGGCTAGTGCCTATATCTAAGCCAACTGCATGGATTTCGCCTTTCATATTGCTCAACTATTTCGCCTGTCTCGGGATCAACTTCAGGTTTGAGCCAAAAAGTGCAACTCCCTCGAACATATCGCCCTTACCGGTTATCGCCATCAGGCCGTTCTTCAAATTCTCGCCAAATTGCTCGCGGCCGACCGCGATCGCGACACGTTTTCCCGAATCCTGTGTTACCACGATCGCATCGCGAAGATCTTTAATATTTACGCCTTCTATCCGGTCAGCGAGGCCGATCCGTTTCCATTCGGAGAGCATCGTCTGATAAAGCTTGACCCGCTGTAGGTTATCCTTCTCCGCTTGGGGCGACTTTGCCTCATCCCAGCCGCTTATCGCGAACGGAATTTCCGGTTCGGGTTTCAGTGCCGGTGCGATCACGCTTCCCGTTTCATCAACGAGCGTCGGCCCTGAGGTCAAATTTACGATCGCGGCCGGCTCGCGTTCGACCACCGCAACCCGAATACCATCCGGCAACACCCGGGAGACCGCCGCAGATTTCACAAATGCAAGCTTTTCGACCCGCATCTTTATCTGTCCAAGATCGGCATTCCAAGACCCGGACTTCTCAGTCTGGCTGCGAACGATACTTTCGATCTCGCTTCGCGAGCTACGAACCGTATTTCGAACATCGACCTGAGAAACTTCAAAAAAGTTCGATGCGGCAATGGCCCGATATCCAAGAACTCCGAGTGCCGTCAAACAAACAAGCAAACAAAAGCTGAGGAAATACGGCAGTAACTCGCGTGCGGATTTGCCGCCCGCTAACGCTGAGCTGCTTCGCCCCGAACTTCGACGCGGATTAGTCGTACGGCCGCCCGACGTCTTGTTCGCCGTACTGACTGGTTTCTTTTTCTTCACTTTCGACAGTTCAAAAATTAGCTCTTATTCGTCTATTTTGCGATCAATTCTAAAATTTCGTCTGAAAGTCGCGTTACCGTT
>JBBSKW010000039.1:0-22395 GCA_038256005.1 Pyrinomonadales bacterium | reverse complement strand
GTGGAAGCGACGTCCGACTTTCATGGGTTTTGATTGGCGACCCGATGCTCAAGGTTCGACAGCCGGCAACTTTTGCACCGACGGACCAAAAGCTTGAAAAGATCAAAAGATAGATCGGGCTCTCATTCTAGATTGAAGTAGGCCGCCTGGAATTAGTTTCAGGCGGCCTACTTATATTATGCGATTTGGATCTGCCACCTCTTTCTTCAAGAAGCAACGGAGGCGACCGTCAAGATAGGTAGATTAAGTTTCGGTAAAGCTCGAGGGTGGCGGATACGGTCGAAGGCGCTGTTTAGCCTAAACTGCAGCCAGCGAGAGGTTATATCATTTTTTGTTGGATAGTCGTCGAATACAGACGTTGTACAATGATTACACATGTGCGGATCTAGGGACAAGTTGTTTGGATGTCCGCGAAACAGTTAGAGCGAGTCAATGGACTTTCTTGCTTCTAGATAAGTCTCGTTGTTCACGCTCAGCGAGGGGGCTTGAAAAGCTTGGGCTATCTTCGCCCCCGTGCGACCGTTCGCGACACAATGAAATGGACAAGCAACCGAAAGCCTTCCGGCTGGATAATGATCACGGTAAGCCTTCTACGTTCCAAAGACTCGCGCCAGTCGAAAGTTGATAGGGCCCCACAGCTATGTAACCTCTCGGTCATCCTACTCGAAATCCCATTTGGTAAGTCCAACATTTACTCCAACACAAAAAAAGACGGAATTGACTCCGTCTCGCTGGGCAACCAAATATGTGATAATAACCGAGTTATGTTGGTACTCGCGGCGGGATTCGAACCTGCGACTTCTTGCTTCGGAGGGAAGCACTCTATCCACTGAGCTACGCGAGTAAAATATTCGACGAGCTTAGCAAAAAGGTTAACTTTTTGGAACGATCTTTATAGTTTTGATCGTTATGTTTTCGGTTGGCCTTTCGCCTTGTTTTGGCGCGCCGGAAATGGTTCGGACGTGGTTCATCCCTTCGATCACTCGGCCGAATACGGTGTACTTTTTATCAAAATCAGGAACTCGCTTGAGCGTAATGAAATACTGAGAATTGGCTGAATTTACATCATTTCCTTTACGTGCGGCACCAAGTATGCCGACATCGTAGGGCACATCCGAGAACTCCGCCGGAACGTTGGGCTTGGTTGAATTTCCTTGACCGTCGTTAGCTGGGTTATCGTCTTTGGAATTAGGGTCACCAGCCTGGATCACCGAATCATTGACTCTATGAAAAGTGGTTCCGTTGTAAACGCCTTCCTTTGCTAGTTCCTTGAAACGGGCCACAGCTTGGGGTGCAATATTAGAATAAAGCTCAAGCTTGATCGTGCCGTACGCGTCGGGCTTTTCCATTTCGATTATCGCGATCTCGGCGTCGGCGATCGGCGTCACTCCAGTCTTGATTGCTCCATTGGTATTTGAGCCAGTCGTGGGCGAGTTGCCGCAACTGAGGATCAAGACCGAGCCGGCGAATAAAAGTAATGCTGCAATTGCTCTCATAACTCTTTTTGTTCAAAAGGTCTTTTCGCTGTCTAGAAGTATTGTTACCGGGCCGGAATTCACAAGCTGAACATCCATCATTGCCTGAAATTGCCCGGTGGCGACTTTTTTCGTCTGTCGCTTCGATTGGCTGACGAAATATTCGTACAACGTATTTGCCCGTTCGGGCGGCGCGGCTTCGATGAATGACGGCCGTCGCCCGCGTCGAACATCGCCATAAAGTGTGAATTGGGATACAACGAGCAATTCACCTGCGATATCAAGCAGCGAGCGGTTCATCTTTCCTTCGTTGTCTTCGAAGATTCGAAGATTCAACAACTTATCGACCAAATAATCAGCGTCATCTCTTGTATCGCTGGAACGGACTCCCAATAGGACGAGGAGGCCGTTCCCGATCTTCCCGATCAATTTACCTTCGACCGAAACACTCGCACTTGATACTCGTTGAACGACAGCACGCATCAGGCGCTTTCTTCTTCGATGAAAACGCGATTCATCACGACTGGTTCGAGCGGCTTATCGCTTGAGTTTCGGTCAACCGTGGCGATCGCATCGACTACATCCTGACCTTCGAGCAACTTACCGAATTTCGTGTAGCTCGGCGGCAGAGGGTAATCGATGTGCATAATGAAGAACTGCGAGCCGTTGGTGTTCGGGCCCGAGTTTGCCATCGCGACAGTTCCTTTTTCGTAAACACCTGCGTAGAGCGCTGAACTACGATCGATCTCGTCGTCAAACTTTCCGCTCCATGCTGATTCGCCTCCATAGCCTTCACCTAGCGGATCGCCCCCCTGGATCATGAAGTTAGGAATCACGCGGTGAAATATCACGCCGTCGTAATAATTCTTACCCGCCAGTAGGCGAAAATTCTCCGTCGTTTTTGGCGCGTCTTCTTCTAATAATTCGAATTTGATCGTACCTTTACTAGTTTCAATAACTGCTGTTCCATTAGTCACTTATGTTTTCTCTCCGTTTAGTATGAATCGTTCAATTGCCGCGGCAACGCCACTTTCGTTGTTACTTAATGTTGTATAAAATTCGGGACGTTCAAGCAAACTTGGGTCTGCATTTCCCATTACAACGGGCGTTCCGGCGAACTCTAGCATCTCAAGATCGTTGAAATTGTCTCCGATGACCATTACATTTTCGGCAGTAAGATTATTTAAAGCGGCCAAATTGGCTACACCAGTGCCTTTGGACGCGTCGGGCGGTAGGATATCGATCAACGTAAAATCGAGACTCGGATAGATGGTCGGGAGAATCGTGACTGTGTCGCCCAGATTCGTCTTTAGGAAATCGAGCAACTTCGCCATCGCGTCGCAGCCACCTGAAAAGGAGATGTGGATCACCTCATGATTCGGAAGCTCGTCTTGAAGTTCTTCGACATGCATTATCCCATTGTTTGCCGCGTTGCCATGTAAGCCGTCGGACCAAGCGAGATATTTTTGAAGCGGAAGATTATCGTCCGAAATTCGGTCAAAGATCATCGTGCCATGGCCATGCGGATCGGTGCTTACGAGAGCGTCACTGCCATATAGTTTTCCCACTCGGACGATCTCACGTGTCGTATCCAGATCGATCAATGAAGCTGAAATGGTCTCAAGCGATTCTGCGAATTTCAGCAAAGCGCCGTTGTGCGAGATCATCGGCGCGTTCAACTCCAGATCGAGTCCGACCGGCCGAGCATCTCGAAAGCGTCGGCCGGTCGCGATCGTTACCAGCACGCCCGCATCTTCCGCCGCACGGATCGCTTCGCGATTGGCATCAGGAATCTTTCCTTTTGAATCGAGTACGGTGCCGTCAAGATCAAGAGCAAGGAGTTTTATCATTGCGTAGTGCCCTCGCGTTTTAATCGTCGCTGTTCTTCTAACCACCTTTGGTATTCCGCTTTGCCCTTTTCGAATTCGTCGGCGGAGGCGTAGAAGTGGTGCGAGCCATCGTTCGCCTGAACATTCAAAACGTAGAAAATATAGTTCGTCTCCGCAGGGGTCAACGCGGCTTCGATCGCGCTCACTGAAACGCTTGAGATTGGTCCGGGCGGGATTCCGCCATATTTTCGCGTATTGTAAGGCGAAGTCGAATCAAGGTCGCTTTTGTGAATAGTGCCATCCCATCGATTTTCCATCTTTGCGATATAGACCGCGGTTTGATCTATTCCAAGCGGAATATTCTGTCGCAACCGATTATAGATAACCGAAGCGACGATCGGCCGCTCGCTTTCGACCGGCGATTCAGTTTCGATCAGCGATGCGATGGTGACGATCTCGTGCGGCGTTCTGCCCAATGCCATTGCCCTTTCGCTCCATTCCGGCTTCCAAACTTTTTTAAACTGCTCAGCCGTCGACCTAATTATTTCTTCAGCTTTTGCGTTAGGGGCGAGCTCGTACGTTGCCGGATAGATGTAACCTTCAAGATTTCGTGCCTGCGGGGCGATGTCTTTGATCAACGACGTATCATTCATTAATAACAAGATCTCAGCCTCGGTCAGTGGCTCCTGAGGAAAAGTTTGCTTAATTCGCTTGACGATGTCGAAACGTGTGAATCCTTCCGGAATGGTCAGCCGCTTCGTTTGGACCGTGCCTTTTTCGAGTTCTTTGATTACGTCATATGCAGTGATCGGTGAACGAAATTTATATTCACCAGATTGGAATTTCGAAGCGTCTCCAAACGTGCGAAGGTATAGTTTTGTAGATGCGGGAGCCGAAACAATGCCTTCCGCCGCGAGCTTGTCGATTATCTGTCCGGGCGACGTGCCGCGTACGATAACGATAAATTGGTCGCCCTTCTGGTGCTCCGTGGGTACGTTTAGTGCGCTGAAAAACCAGTAAAAGCCACCTACAACGCCGACGATCGCGACTAATATCAACGCAAATATTATCTTTACGAATTTCATAACATCCGATAGAGATATTAACAGAACTAGAATTGAGCTCGATAATTGAAAGAACGTCCTCATCTTGGCAGCAGTAAGAGCCATGGAGCGCACTCCCCAAATCGTGACACGCAAAGCTCCGCGGAATACCGGTGCTCAGCGGCTTTTGCGGCGATTAGAACCTAGGTTTCAGAGACAAGATTCGGAAAACGGCCGTTCGATATCGGTCAAGGAAAAATGCCCGAGATATTTCCCGAGCAGAATTATTTCGTCCAATTTGATTAGCAGTTATTTGGCTGCAAGTGCCTTGTCGATCGCGGCAACAACTTCCGGTGCGTCCGGAAGGGTTCTTGGCGTGAACCGCGCGATAGTTTTTCCATTCTTATCCAACAGAAACTTCTCAAAATTCCATGAGATGTCGCCACTGAATCCCGGAGTTGTGTCTTTGTGAGTAAGGAAAGTGAAAAGCGGATGTTGGTCCGTGCCCTTCACCGAGATCTTTGCGAACATCGGGAAAGTTACTTTGTAATTAAGCGTGCAAAATTCTTTGATCTCAGTTTCGGTGCCGGGTTCCTGGCCGAGGAAATTGTTAGCAGGGAATCCTAGTACGACAAAACCCTTGTCCTTGTATGCATCGTAGATCTTCTGAAGGCCCTCATATTGCGATGTTAGCCCGCACTTACTCGCAGTGTTGACGATCATCACGACCTTGCCCTTATATAGGTCAAGTTTTACTTCTTGTCCGTCTATATTCTTCAGCGTAAATTCATACACCGACTTTTCCGGCGGAGCTTTCTCCGGAGATGGATTGAAAACAAAACCGTAATGGTATGCGGCACCCGCCGCCGCCACACCAGCGGTAACGACAACACCGATCGTTGCAATAGCTATCCAATTCATAGTCTTTATTTCGCCTGGCAAATCTCTTCAGATTCTAGCGACTAAGTTCACGCGGGCCTCTTGGAGGCTGCGGCGGATTCGCATTCTCCGACTTCTCTCCGGTCTCGCCAATAATTTCTTTGATTGCTCCGATGCTCGAAAGCATTGCCGAAGTCTCCATCGGCATAAAGATCACTTTGCTATTTTGCGTGCGGGTCATGTCGCGCAGCGATTGAATGTATTGCGAAGTGATCATGAACTGAGCGGTGGCCTCCGTGCTACCCATTATCTGTGCGACCTGGCTGATCGCTTGAGCTTCGGCGCTTGCAGCAACCAATCGAGCTTGTGCGGCGCCTTCCGCATCAAGGATAGCCGACTGCTTGTTACCTTCCGAACGAGTGACGGCTGCCTGTTTTTCACCTTCAGCACGGGTGATCGCGGCTTGTTTGTCGCCTTCTGCTTGCAAGATCAACGCACGGCGATTTCGTTCCGCGGTCATCTGCTTTTCCATCGTCAGACGAACATCTTCAGGCGGGCTAATGTTCTTTACGTCAACACGTGTAACCTTCACACCCCATTTGTCGGTAGCTTCGTCGAGTATAAGACGGAGCTTCGAGTTGATGGCGTCGCGGCTGGAAAGCGTGTGGTCAAGGTCCATCTCGCCCATTACAGAACGCATTCCGGTTATCGTTAGCTGCACGAGACTACCTACAAGATCGTTTATCTCATAAACCGACTTGATAGGGTCGGTGATCATCCAATAGACGACCGAATCGACGTTTATTGTTACATTGTCGCGGGTAATAACGGGCTGTGGCGGCAGATCGATATATTGTTCGCGAAGGTCAATGGAGGTAAGGCCCGGCCTAACATTCGTCCAATAGACAGCCCTGGGTGACTCGAAGAAAGGAACGATGATGTTCAAACCGCTGGCGGCGACGCGGTGGAATTTTCCGAGCCGTTCGATCAGCAGAACGCTCGATTGCGGAACGATCTTTATCGTCTTCCACGCGATCGTCAGCAATGCGATACCGAAAAAGAATAGGAAAATGAGTCCGAGTCCGCCGAATAAAACTTCCATTTATGCCTCCGAAAAAGTAGATTGACACAAATATAGCACAGAATCGCCGCCAATTGGGGCGAGCCCGCGAGAGAGCCCTTTGCGGATTACCATTTTCTCGGTAATCGCCTATAATCCAACGCATTATGACGGTTTCGATCGCTGATATTCATGCCGCCCGGACACGCATTGCGGGCGTTGTTCACAAAACGCCTATCATCAAAGACGAAAAGCTGACGGCTTCGCTCGGGACTCGGATCTATCTAAAGGCCGAGAACCTACAGCGGGCCGGTTCGTTCAAGATCCGTGGTGCGTACAACATGATCTCGCAACTCAGCGAAGAAGAGCGTGCGAAAGGCGTGGTAACTGCTTCGGCGGGAAACCATGCGCAAGGAGTTGCACTTGCGGCGAAGCTTATTGGAATAAAGGCGACGATAGTATTGCCGGAGTTTGCTCCGTTGACAAAGATAGTTGCGACCAAGGCGATGGGAGCCGAAGTGATAATGCACGGCCAGACATTCGATGAAGCGGTCGATCATTCGCGCGAGCTTCAGAAGGAACACGGTTTCACTTACGTACATGCGTTTGACGACGACCGGATCATCGCCGGACAGGGAAGCATCGGTATGGAGATCGCCGAATCGCGGTCGAAAGTAAAGACGATCGTCATTCCGATCGGCGGCGGCGGAATCATCTCAGGTATTGCGATCGCGGCGAAGGAAACGATTCCCGGTGTGCGGATCATCGGTGTCCAGGCGGCGAATGTTGCTCCGGTCAGGGTTTCTATCGAAGCCGGAAAGCCTGTCGAGATCGATTACAAACCGACGATCGCCGACGGTATCGCGATCAAGCGTCCGGCGGAGCGCACGCTCGCGATTATCAAGGAATATGTTGACGAGCTTGTCGAAGTAACCGAAGAAGAGATCTCCGACGCGATCTTTCATCTGGCGCAGAACGCTCACCTGGTCGTTGAAGGAGCCGGTGCCGCGGGCGTTGCGGCGATCATGGCGGGCAAGTTCAAGATTGCTGAAGGCGAACGCGTCTGCAGCGTGCTCTGCGGCGGGAATATCGATGGAAACGTGCTCGCCCGCGTTATCGAACAGGTTCTGGTTCGCAACGGCCGCTACGTTATCTTTAAGGTTCTGGTGCCCGATCGTCCCGGTTCGCTTGCCGGTATGCTCGACATCATCGCCGAGATGCGTGCGAACGTGATCGAGGTCTATCATCAGCGTGCGATCTGGCTTGCTCCGATCGGAAGCGTCGGCATCGAAACCATCCTCGAGGTCCGCGACGCCGAACACGCCACTGAGGTGCAACGAAAGCTCGAAGCCGCCGGCCTTCACGTCGAACACGAACCCCGCAGTGAATGGTAATTTTCTCGGGAACCAAACGAATGTCTTATACCGTGCCGAAAATTGCATGAATCGCAGGCTCGACCCCCGAAACTTCTTCTAAACCTGACTGATCTTGGCGGCTCAAGGCTCTGCCATTACAATTACAGATCGATCCTAATTTGGCCATAAAACAAGCCGAAAAATAAGTTCCGTGTAATGTGCCCCACCGCACAGACGCGCCGTTCCTGGTTGCTGTAACATCGATCTTAATTCGAACCAAAAAGGTGAACTTCTTCGGGTGCCAGGTTGCTGACATTCGACGAAAGACATATTTTGTTAGTGAAAGGTGAAAGGCCTATGTTGTGGACCATCGTAATAATTCTATTGATTCTGTGGGCTCTCGCGTTCGGCATTGGCGGAGAAGCGGTAAACAGCTTGATACACATTTTGTTCGTAGTTGCAGTAGTGGTAGGCTTTTTGCGGCTCGTCCAAGGGCCGACGAAGTTAGTATAAGTTTCGCACCGGCGAGAATGAACAAAGCGAATGAACGTTTTGTTTATTGCTGTTGCCGCCGAAGTTGAAATATTAATTTGAAGCCAACGATCAAAGAACTTCGTGTTTACAGACCTACTGAAGATTCGAATTATCAGCGCGTTTCTCCGCCACAATCGGTCTAAGATAAGCGAACCCTGGGTCGGCGACGTCGATTGTCGGCTTGGCGGAGCCGCTTTTCGGCGCGAAAAGGCCTCTATCGGTATCTACCTAACGCTCGAACCGCCAACAAAACTGGTGATCACCGAAGGAGTCGGCAAAGGTTACTATCACTCGGACGGCTGGAACAAAGATTATCCTCGAATACAGATACTAACGGTCGAAGATATACTCGCAGGCAAACTCCCCCACCTGCCGCCAAACCTGCAAAAATTCAAACAAGCCCGAACGATAACGGCAGAGAGCAAAGACCAGCCCAGATTTGGGTTCCAATAGCTGAAAGGCCAATGAATACTGGGTATTGTGGGATTTTTGCGGTTAAAAGTAGCCTTGCAAGTGGTAGATGCAGGCCTGCCGGTAGTCGATGCAGGCGTGCGGACGGTCGTTGCAGACCTGCAAATGGTTTCCGCTATCTTGCAGTTGGTCGGCAAAAACGTGCTCGACATCTCGGCGGTTTGGTTTTGTATTGTTACAACTTTGACGAGCACAAGGGCAGTCTGAATTTACATCACTGAAGATTTTCACTAATGGCAGACAAACCATTTCCGAGAGATGAAGCCGGCATCGAGCAGATGTTGGATCTATTTTCGGTTTAGGTTTTCGTCGTAGAGTTCGCGGTAAACGCGGTAGTTGTTCATTACCTTGAAGACGTAATTCTTCGTTTCAGCGAAACCGACTTCGGCGGCGAAGAGACCGGGATCTTTCGGTTTTGTACGATCTAACCAACGAGCGGCGTTGTCTTCACCGGCGTTGTAGCTGGCGGCAACGGCTTCGTAAAGCCCGCCGAATTCGTCTTTGATCTTTCGAATGTAGATCGAACCGATCGCAAGATTCGTTTCCGGGTTGTAGAGATCGTCGGGTTGAAGGTTGCGGTAACCGGCTTCGTCCTTGTATTTTATCGCCGTGTCGAATACGAGTTGGACAAGGCCTCGAGCACCCGCGGGCGATTTGGCGTTAGCCTTGAACGCGCTTTCCTGTTTCATGATCGCCATGATAAAACGCGGATCGATCTTGTTCTTCTTCGCATGTTTGATCACTTGCGGGCTGAACATCACGGGATAATCTGTGTACAGACGCGGCGTAATCTGGCCGATCGTCTGAACTTTCGCTCCGGCTAGCCGATCAGCCGCGAGGCCGCCGAAATAAGAAGTCGCGTTCTTCGGGATCGACGCGAACACCGCGTTAGCTTCCGCTTTCTTTCCGGCTTTTTCTAGAGCCAGAGCTTTCAAATATCTTGCTTCGTCGGCGGAGGTCATCGACGAACGGAAAGCATTTGCTGCTATAAGAGAATCGGCAGCGGCGGCGGCTTCTATCCAACGGCCACGGGCAAATTCCATTCGGACTCTGCCCTGCAAAGCGTTAGCTTCGGTCGGACGACCGCGAAAGGTTGTGGCGGTCTTTGTAACCCACTGATCGGCCTTCGCAAAATCACCGGCCTCGCGGTACGCGTCAATGATATTCAGGTGAGCCGATTCGATCTTTTCGCCTTCGGGGAACATCGAAACATACTGTTCGTAGGTTGTAGCGGCTTCGCGATTCTTTCCGGCACGAACGTAGCTCGCTCCCTTGAATGCCAAGCCTTCGCGGCCGTCTTTTGTGTAAAGATGATCCTTTATCAGCCTATCGAACCAATCGACCGCTTTCAGATATTCGCGTTCCCACATATACGAACGAGCTGTGCCGAACAAAGCCTTCGGAATGCCCGCATCTTCAGGATACTTCTCCATCACGATCGCCCAATGCTCGCGAGCCTGCGGGAACAGGCGGTTCGCCATGTATGTTTCGGCACGCGACAGGTGCTCGGCCGCAGACAGCGTCGGAAGCAAGCCCGCGGCCTTCGCTGTCGCATCTGCGTCGATAACGCGGCGAAGTGCGGCGTCCGATGATTGGGCAGTTAGCAACGGTGTCGAACCAAGAAAGATGACGAGAATAGCGACGTAAACCTTCATATTATTTACAACAGGCAGGGAAAGTAGTTCTAAGATTACCCGATTTTTAGACGAGACGGAAATCTTTCGCGTTGCCGCAATTCGCGATCTTTGCTGAAGTAATTACTAATTGGATAATTGCTAATTAATTTATTATGTGAGGTTGGTAAGCCGTTCGTTAGGAAGAGTGAGATCTGCCAACGTGGTAGAATCTCACTTTCGATGTGAGGTATTCTGATGAAATTGGCAATAAACGGCGCGACGACAATGACCGCCGACCTGGAAACTGACATTCGTTCGGCGGCAGCCGCGGGCTTTAATCTGGTTGAGTTGCGATCAAATAAGCTTTACGACTATTTGGAAACGAAGACGTTCGACGATTTGAAAGCTTTATTGGCGGAAACATGCGTCGGCGTGCTCTCGATCAATACGCTCGAGCATATTACATGGCGTTCTGACGAAGATTACGCGGCGATCAAAGCCGAATGCGAAAAGCTTTCGGCCATCTCAGCGGCGATCGGCTGTCCGTACGTGCTTTCCGTTCCGGGTTCGTTAAGACAAGGTCCTAAAAGCGAGCAAGATATCGTTGATGAATCTGTCCGCGTATTGAATGAGCTTGCGGACATCGCCGAACCGCATGGCATAAAGATCGGCTTCGAATTTCTTGGCGAAGCAGGGAATTCGGTAACGACTCTTGATCTTGGTTCGAAGATAGTTAATCTGGTCGGTCGAGATTCGGTCGGAAATGTTATCGACACATATCATTTCTACGCCGGAAGTTCGTCGTGGGAAGCTCTCGAATCGCTCGATCCGAATAAGCTTTTCATCTTTCACATCAACGGAGCCGAAGATCTGCCGAAGGAACAGCTTAACGATTCAAAGCGTTTATATCCCGGTGAAGGCGTTCTGCCGATCGCAAGGATGAAAGAGACGCTCGACAAGATCGGCTACGACGGCCCCGCGAGCGTTGAGATATTTCGGCCGGAATATTGGGAACGTGATCCGTTCGTTGTCGCGGCCGAAGCAAAACAGGCTGCGGAAGAGGCTCTCGGGTTAGGTAAATACGCCGCGGGCGGAAGTTGGTAGTTCGGTCCGTACCGCCTACGGTAGTGGGCGGTTTTAGTTATTCAGCGTAAACCACCCGCTACCGCAGGTGGTTCCGACTCTATGGATAAAGTTCGAATTGGAATTGTAGGAACGGGTTATATCGGCAACGTGCACGGCCGGATATTTGCGCGCGATGAGCGTGTCGAGGTCGCGGCGTTGTACGACATCGTGCCAGAGCGAGCTGAGCGGACGGCGAAGAGCATTGGCGGAAAGGTTTGTGCAACGCGTGAGGAACTGCTGGAGACTTGCGACGCCGTGCTGGTGTGTTCGCCGAATAAGACGCATAAAGAGATCGCTTTGGCGGCGATCGCCGAAGGCAAGCATGTGTTCTGTGAAAAGCCTTTCGCGATCGGCATTGAAGACGCAGCGGAATTGCGCGACGCGGCAAACGCCGGTACAGCCGTGTTTCAGGTTGGGCACAATCGTCGGTACGCGCCGGTTTACGCGACGCTTAAAACTTTGCTAGGTGAAGACAAAGCACACTCGGCCCACATCAAAATGAACCGCGGCGAGTTGAAGAATCCGGCCTGGACGGGCGATGTTAACGTAACCGGCGGGTTTCTTTACGAGACGACGATACATCTTTTCGATATGATGCGTTTTCAATTCGGCGAAATAGAGGAACTTGTCGCCTATGGCTCTCAGCACGAGTATCCGGAGCTAGATGAATTCTCGATCATCTTCAAGTTCAAGAGCGGTTTTCACTCCACGTTCGCTTCGTCGTCGGACGCGAGCTGGCATTTTCCTTTCGAACGCATTGAAGTGTTTTGCCATCACCGAACGATCATCACTGAAGAGATGGAACGCCTGCTCGATTCACGCGGAATGGACGCTAACTTCGAAACGCATTCGTTTCACATGACCGAGAAAGAAGAGCGTTGGGGTTATGTTCAGGAAGACAAGTCGTTCATCGATTCGATCTTAAACGGAACGCCGCCGCCGGTAAGCGCCGATGACGGTTTTAAGTCGGTCGAACTCGTTGAATCTGTTTACAAAGCGATAAGTTCCGGTGAGCGGATCCGGTTTTCATAACTAGTTTTCGATTTTCGAACAAATCGGTAGTATTATGCGTTAACAAGTCAATGGAACTTATATTGACTAAAGCACCCGCTATGATCCAGTGCCAAAATTGCGGAAAATCGAACACGCCGGAAAGCCAATTTTGCAGGTATTGCGGGCATCGATTTGCCGCCGCACAACCTCAGTCTGACGGGACTCGGCAACGCAGGCCATATTCCTGGCAGACCGATGAATATCAGACCCAGAGTGAAACACGCAGCGCTCGGCAAACAGTTGGTCACGTTCAGATCCCGAACGCAGGCGGTTTCCAGGCGACGCCGAGTTACGGTGCGATGCAGGCGTCATACCACGGGCCTCAGGACCTTGCCGGGAACTATCGCTGCCCACATTGTGGTACGAACTTCTTGCCAGTGCTCGAACGGCGCATCTCCACAGCGGGCTGGATAACATTTGCTTTGCTACTTGTCTTTACGTTTATTTTCTTCTGGATCGGATTGCTACTGAAGGAAGAAGTGCCAATGTGTCCCGTCTGCCGCCACCGCGTTTATTGACGATAGTAATAGCCTTTTGTATGCTCGATCTTAATCTCGGGATTCGTGCTTGTCACCTGGATCTTGTAGTAGCCCCTCTTCATATTGGTAGAAAGGTAAGAAAGCAGAAACTGCCGATTTAGTAAGAGCTTCAGGTCTTTGAAGAATGGATCAAAGCTGACCGGCGCCATCGAGCCTTGGAAAAATGCCCGCCCGCCTGTCTCATCAGAAAGCTTTTGAAGCGACCCTTGAGCGCCTAACGTTATTAAGCCACGACCGCTTTCAGTGGCGGAAGTGGGCGAATAAAAACTAAAGACAGCGACATTTCGCCTCTGCGCCCTCGTTATTGCTCGGTCGAGAAAAATGCTCTCGCCAGGTGATGTTCGAGAGAATCCCGACGACGCGTCCAAGCCATCGGATACCAATAACACCGCTCTCCGTCCAGCCGGAAGAGCTTCAAAGCGATCCATTACATCGGACAACCCATCGTAAGGATTCGACGGTCCCGCCGTGTCGCTTGAATTCACGACTCTAAATCGCGTCGCCGCCCTATCGAGTTCGGTCGTGAATTTCTGTCTCACATCGACTCCGCCGCCGCGGAGATAAGCGATCATCACGCGCGAACCTGATGGAAGCTGCTTTACGAAATCGCGCAGGTCATTGAGCTGAAGATTTACATTGGACGTAAGACCGTCCTGAAGAACGATCGCTAGCGACAATGGAGCGTCAGTAATACTGCGAATCGAAAGGATAGTTTGTTCTTCACGGTTCTCACGCACTATGAGCCGATCTACTTGAATAATCTCTTCGACCTCGCCTTGTTTAATTTCCTGTTTCGTAAAAATTGAGATCGGGATCGAAACCGTGCGAACCTTCTGAGCTTCGCGCTGAGCAGGCAGAGATGATGCTCCGACAAAAATCAGCAAAGCCGTAAAAACAAATCTTTTCAGCAAGGTCGGCGATGCGAGGTCTACCAAGCTCGTTTCCATTTTTTTGAATCTCCGCGGTAAAGGTTCCGGTGCCGTTAGTTTGAATTAAGATTCTACAGTTTGTAAAGTGGCATTGAACAAATGAGTGAACTCCTCTCAAAATACGATATTCCTAAAAGGGAACTCGGACGTGGCAATAGACTTGTAAAAGCTGCGGTAGCGGCTCCCGTGGTGTTGACCGTGCTTCCTGCGGTGTTGTTCTCAATTCTTTTTGTACTCTTTGGTTCGGCTCCACCCGTTGCCGTAACTTTGCTTTTCTTTGGAGTCTTATCGACCGTGATCGGTCTTTTGATCGGCTTGATCATTTCGGGCGTCTTGGTTTATCGGCGGAATAATTGGACGCGCGAAATGCGTGAGCGAATCGCGGCCGACGGGATCAAGGCCAACGAACTCG
Organism: Pyrinomonadales bacterium; assembly: GCA_038256005.1. Lineage (GTDB taxonomy): Bacteria > Acidobacteriota > Blastocatellia > Pyrinomonadales > Pyrinomonadaceae > OLB17. Next base: position 8,075 of record JBBSKW010000039.1, on the reverse strand, counting down.
ATTGGTTCATGCACGAATTGAAGGCACAGGAAAAGAGGGCTCTTAAACAGATCGAACAGCGCGATCTTCTGCTCGGTGACTCTTACCGGGAAACGCTTGCAAGCAGGCTGACGGCGACGCGTATCGCCAAAAGCTCAAAGCGAGAGTTGGCGCTCATGGAACGGCGAAAAGGAAAGCTGAAGACGCTGGGAGCGGGCCGCGGGACCGAATTTATTTCGGAGATCGATCGCGATGTTCAGAAGCTAAAACAGATAAGCACAGACGCACAGCAAATGCTGATCGAATCGGAAGCGAGGCTTCAAATGCTCGAAGCGGCATCGATCCGGGGCGGAGGTTTGGCAGATAGTGAAATTGCGTTGAAGAAATTGTCTGCAAGATCGGCTGAATTGCCGCTTGCGCTAGAGGAGGCGAAGATGGCCGATGAGATAAGACGTGAATTGGAAAATGAAGACGCTGACAAGCAGCTAGTTGAATAAGTGTTGGCAAAGGGAACCACCCGGCCGTTTCGAACGCATGAATTGAACCTGTTGTAACAGGTGGGTCGCCTTTTGCTTCTTTCGAAGCATCGAAGCCATCACCTATGGCAAATTCTCACGTAAAGAACTGCACCGGATCAGGCATTAGCATCCCTCAATTCAAGTGTTGGCTCAATTATGTTTGCGTTCAACAGCGAACCGCGCAGTAATTGTCCTTCGCCTAAATAACTATAGCACTCCGGGTGGGAAGTAAAAAGGAAAAATAGAAAGGTAGTAAGTCCAAATTAAAAAAGGCAAATCCGAATGCGTCGGGTTTTGCCTTTCTCATTTCTATTTTCTAATTTAGCTCACTGCTCCATATCGAATTCTTGCGGAGCCACGTCTTTGTGTTTTAAGACTCGATCAAGCATTTCGGTGCATTCCGCACTTCGTGAGGCCAGCTGGGCATCAACTTGTAAATGGTTGTTTTTTGCCTGATGAAACTCGTCGGCAATGTGAAGACCGGCAAGTATAGCGACCTTTAGCGAATCGACCGTGAGCGTTCCCGACGCGATCTCGCGCATCTTTCCGTCAACATATTCGGCCAACCGGAGAATATATTCGTTGTCGCCATCAGACCTGATGCTGTAGGTCTGATTGTAGATCTCAACTCGGACAGTTTGTTCAGTTGCTTCCATCATTAATTACATTGTCCTGCCGACGGCAGCTGCGACCTCGACATCGATCACCGTCATTGCATCTAGCATTGCCTCGACCTTCAATTGGATCGCGTCGCGTTCCGATAAAAGGCTCTCCACCTTCGTTTCAAGACGAGCTTTTTCCGCAAGCCAGTCACCAGAATTCGCCCGCAAAACTTTGAGCTCGTTCTCAAGCGCCTCTTTCTCTTCACGCATTTTCTTAGCGAACTCGATCGTTAAGTAAATCTTGTCTTCGAGATGTGAGAATTTCTCCATTCCCGTCAATCCGTTCATGAATTGTCTCCGTATGATGCCGGTCCGAAATTGATAGTGTGGAAGATTATCAATCGTTTTATAGAAAAGTTCAAGTTTGTCGTTCCGAGTCGATCAATTTCTAAGGTTAGCACCGGTTGATGAGGCAATCCTTTCTAAAAGTTCAACGTGTCCGTTTTCAATATCCGCTTCGGTCAATGTACGTTTCTCACTTCGGTATGCGAATCGGACGGTGAGTGACCGAGTGTTTTCGTCTAGGCCTTTACTTTCATAGATATCGACGAAATCAACACTGATCAAAAACGGTACGGTCGCCGCCAGAGCCGCTTTCTCGATCGAGCCGTAGGAGACATCGCGGTTCACCGTGAACGAAACGTCCCGTACGATCGAAGGAAATTTAGGTAGAGCCGCATAAGCAGCCTGCGCCGACGCGGCCGCCAAAACTGCCTGTAGGTCGATCTCCGCAACATAGACTGGTTGCTTAAACTTGTAATGGCCGGAGATTTCCTCATTCAAGCGTCCAAGCGAACCAACTTTCTTCCCATCAACAATGACAGACGCCGCTTGGCCGTTCCTCAGGTGGCGGATCGCGGCCGCTTCGAAGATCGCGTCGGGTGCGCCGACCGATTCAAGTACCGATTCGACCGCTCCTTTTGCGTCATAGAAGTCGAGCTCACGAGCGGGCATTGCACGGCCTTCGTTCAACTGGCCCCCGGAAAGGATCGCGGCAAAAAGTTCCAGTTCATTCGGCATCTCGCCCTTTCCCTTTGCTGAAAACACTTTGCCGAGTTCGAAAAGTTTTATGTCGCGGCGTTGGTGATTCAGATTATGGCGGACAGCAGCGAGCAGTCCCGGGATCAACGTCGGCCGCATTCGAACTGCACCTTCGATGACCGAATCGTTGAGCGTAATCAAGGGTTCTTCAAGCTCCGAATCCACTAAGCTTTCAACCGTTTCAACCGAGCCGTCGTGACCAGTGTCGATAAAACTGTAGGAGAGAGCTTCGTCGAATCCCTGATCGGCCAATGCCTGCCGCAATAGGCGCTTTCGTTGTTCCGTCGGTTGATATTCACCGGCACCATATGCCGGCGGCAAATCGGTCGTGATGTTCTCGTAACCCGCGTGTCTGGTGATCTCTTCAACGAGATCTTCTTCGATCGCAATGTCGTGCCGCCATGATGGTGCCGTGAATTCGTCACCGCTGTCATTACTCGAAATGCCCAGCGCGTTCAGGGTGCGAATGCATCCATCCTTTGTTACATCCAGCCCAGTCAAGCGTTTAACCGACGCCGCGATGCTTTCACTGTTTACAACGGGTCGGTGAGTACGAGTCGGATAGATATCGATCAGATCGCCCGCTTCGCCGCCAGCGAGTTCGATTATCAGTTCGGTCGCGCGGTTCGATGCGCGAGCGAGATTTTCGATATCGACGCCGCGTTCGAAACGGTAGCTCGCTTCGGTTGCGAGGTTCAATTTACGCGAGGTCGAGCGAATATTTTCGCGCTCGAAAAATGCAACCTCAAGAAGAACATTCGATGTCGACTCGGTAATGCTGCTATCGAAGCCGCCCATAATTCCCGCGACCGCGACTGGTTTATTTGCGTCACAGATAGCGAGCATTGTTTCGTCGAGCTTTCGATCAACTTCGTCGAGCGTTTTGACCGTTTCGCCTGACTTTGCTGTACGAACAACTATTCGATTTTCCGCAAGCTTATCGAAATCAAAGGCGTGCATTGGCTGGCCGAGTTCGAGCATTACGTAATTCGTAATGTCCGCAACGTTGTTGATCGACCGTTCGCCTAGAGCCTCGAGCCGATCGACCAGCCATTGCGGCGACGGCCCGATCTTTACGCCCTTGATGATGCGGGTGGTGAAACGATGGCAAAGATTCGGAGCTTCGATCTGCACCACCTCGACAGCAAGGGTGATCGGATAGGGAACCGTATCAGTAGAAACACCTTCAGTATTATCTCTGCGTCTCAACCTATCGGCGGTTAGATCCGCATCGGTTATCACCCCGAGTTCGCGGGCAACACCGAGATGCGAAAGACAATCGGGCCGGTTCGAGGTCAGATCGATGTCCAGGACGAGATCATCCTTATGCGAATGAATCCCCTCGACCGCCAAACCCACACGCGTCAACGCTTTCGCCGTCTTTTCAGGCGAAAGGTCAATATCAATAAGCTCCTTGAGCCAGTTGTAACTAATGTTCATCTATAACGGTATTTCTTAGCGAAACTGTTCCAAAAATCGCACGTCGTTCTCGAACATATGGCGTATGTCGTCGATGTTGTACATTAGGGCGGCCATGCGTTCGAGGCCAAAGCCGAACGCGAAGCCAGAGTAGACCTGCGGATCGACGCCGACCGCTTTTAGGACGTTCGGATGGACCATTCCCGAACCGCCAAGCTCGATCCATCCGGAGCCTTTACACGGTCGGCAACGGTCGCCGTTCGCCGTGCCCGTACCGTGGCAGACGAAGCACGAGAAGTCGAATTCCGCCGATGGTTCGGTGAAGGGGAAATAGCTCGGCCGAAAGCGGGTCACCGTGTCGTCGCCGAACAGCCGTTTGAGCCATTCGGTCACCGTTCCCTTCAAATGCGCCATCGTGATGCCTTTATCGACGCACAAACCTTCGATCTGGTGGAACATCGGTGTATGCGTCATGTCCGGCGTGTCGCGGCGAAAAACGCGGCCCGGGGCGATGACTCGAATCGGCACACCGCGGCGTTCCATCGCACGGATCTGCACAGTCGAGGTCTGTGAACGCAACGCAAATCCGTCGGTCGTGTAAAACGTGTCCTGCGATTCGCGTGCCGGATGGCCTTCGGGAATGTTCAGGGCGTCGAAGTTATAATAATCCGTCTCGATCTCGCGGTCGTCCTCGATCGCGTAGCCCATGGAAACAAATATGTCCTCGATCTTCTGCCGAAGGATCGTAATCGGGTGCAAGTGTCCGGTCCGAGGCCTGCGTCCGGGAATCGTAACGTCGAGCCGTTCGCGTTCAGTCTGTTCTTTGGAAATGAACTCATTAAGGCGTGTTTCGGCTTCATCGATCGCCTCTAAGATCTCTTTCTCGACCGCCTGAACCAATTGACCAAACGAGCCACGCTGCTCCGGCGAGACCTTGCCGATAAGCTTCTTCGCCTCAGCGATCTCCGATTTCTTCCCCGTGCTCTTGATCTTAAATTCGGCCAGCTCCTTACTCAAAGTCTGGGCCGACGCCAGTTTCAGATCGCTCGCTGCCGAACGCAGGTTAGCGAACCGTTCAAATTTTGCTTTGAACGCCTCTCGGATGCCTTCTACTTGTTTTCTTTGTTCTTCCATTTAACCCGACGCAAAAGCGTAAACCCTAATTGTATCAGCGGTTAAGATTGACGCCAATTGTCGGAGATAATTCTGTATTCGATTCCAGCTCGCAATTGGCAACAGATCTTACTTTGCGAATTTGCGTGAAATCATCATTCATTACGCGAAGAATCTGATCCCGCAAAGAAATTTCCTGGTTTTCTGCTAGAATATCGATTTTCAACTCCAAAAATCATGAAAGCAATCGTAAAGAGCAAAGCGGAATCCGGGCTATGGATCGAGGATGTTGCGGAGCCCGAAATGGGCATTAACGATGTGATGATCCGCGTCAAACGCGGCGGCATCTGCGGCACGGATCTGCATATCTATAACTGGGACGCGTGGGCGCAAGAGACGATAAAGGTCCCGACGATCATCGGGCACGAGTTTGTCGGGGAATTGGTCGATGTTGGCTCGAACGTCGTTGATTTCTCGGTTGGAGACATAGTCAGCGTCGAAGGCCATTTGGTCTGCGGCAGATGTCGGCATTGCATGGCCGGTCGGCGGGCGTTGTGTGCGAATACGCGGGGCGTGGGCGTGAACACCAACGGCGGATTTGCCGAGTTCATCGCTGTTCCGTACACCAACATCTGGAAGCACAAGCCCGACATCGACCTCGACGTCGCCGCGATCTTCGACCCGTTCGGCAACGCAGTTCACACCGCGCTCGAATTCGAAGTATTCGGCGAAGACGTGCTCATCACCGGAGCCGGCCCGATCGGGATAATGGCCGCGGCGGTCGCGAAACACGCCGGTGCACGCCACATCGTCATCACCGACGTCAACTCTTTCCGACTTGAACTAGCGGAAAAAATGGGCCACGTCACAAGGGCCGTCGATGTTAGCAAGACCTCGATCAAAGACGTTCAAAAAGACCTTGGGATGAAAGAAGGCTTCGACGTCGGCATGGAAATGTCCGGCAATCCAACGGCCTTCAAAGACATGCTCGCGAATATGTTCCACGGCAGCAAGATCGCCTTCCTCGGCATCCCGGCCGAACAATTCCCGATCGATTGGAAGACCGTCATCTTTAACATGATCACCATCAAAGGCATCTACGGCCGCCAGATGTACGAAACCTGGTACCAAATGTCCAACCTCCTCGAAGCCGGCGTCGACATCTCCCCCGTCATCACGCACCGCTATCCCTACAAAGACTTCGAACAAGCCTTCGCCGCTATCAGATCGGGTGATTGCGGAAAGGTAATTTTAGATTTCGAAGCGATTTAGGAGCACGGACGCGGTGTCACCTAAGCCGGCGAGGTCAAGTTCGGCAATCTGGTGCAGATCGAAAGGTATGCAAATGGTGTCAAAGTTAACTGAGGTGAGTTTATGACTACACAAACTATGGATTTGATCGAGATGGCCGAGGCATTGCCTATCGATGAAAAAGCGATGCTTGTAGATCGACTTCTCGACAGCATGTATCCGCGTCAGGAAGAGATAGATGAGTTGTGGAAGATCGAAGCGGAGCGCCGTGTCGAAGAAGTGCGGTCGGGCAAGGTTCAGACTATTCCGGGCGAGAAAGTATTCGAGGAAATAAGGAACCGCTTTGGTAAATGACGTTTGAATTTCACCCTGAAGCGCGGATCGAGTTTATCGAAGCCATTGTGTATTACGAACGGTGCCGAAAAGGGTTGGGTGTCCGGCTTTCACGAGAGGTCTACGCGACGATCAATCGAGTGACACGCGGACCGAATGCCTGGCCCAAAATCTCCGAAAATACCAGACGATGTCTTACGCGACGCTTTCCGTACGGGGTTATCTATGAGGTTCGGCAAAACGACTTCGGCGGCGATTCACCCGAATATCAACAGATCAGCGGCCTCGAATTCCGTAACGTAGAATAGCTATTCGCCCGTCGGTTCACGCAATTCGTCCTACCAGTCTCGCAAAGTCTCCTGCGGAACGAGCAATGCGACCTGCAAGTTGCGCAATGCCGCCTGCGAAACGCGCAATCCGACCTGCGGAAATCGGCAGATGCCTGCAAACCTAGCGATCTGACCTGCAAACTATGCAATTCGAGGTGCGTTCGTCGCAATCGCTCTTACGCCGGCTGTCAAGTCGGCAGGATGCATGACTTCGTGATAAAATAAATCGTTATGCAAACTGTAGAGGCAATAATCGATAAAAACGGGGCGGTTCGGCTCTTGGGTAGCGTGAAGCTTCCAACTGATCGAAGGGCTTTGGTAACGATACTTGATGAAGAACCGGTTGATACAGTTGGTTCAGGTACGGATGATGTCGACCTTTGGTTATCGGGAAGTTCTGAAACTCTGGTAGATATCTGGAAAAACGAAGAGGACGACGTCTATGCCGAACTACTTAAAGTTTGATGTCGTTCTCGTGAAATTTCCTTTTTCTGATCTTTCAGGTTCTAAAGTAAGGCCTGCAGTTGTCGTCAACGCTCCGCATATCTCGTCAGACATTTTCTTTGTCCCGCTTACAAGTAAAACTAACAAGCTGCTTTTGGGTGAATTCGTCCTTGCCGATTGGAAAGCTGCCGGGCTGAATGTGGAAACATCGGCAAAGCGTGGCATCTATACCCTGAAGGAAACACTCGTCCTAAAGCGAGTCGGGAAGCTTTCAAGCAAGGATTCAGATCAACTCGATAGTTCATTACGAGACTGGCTTGGGATGCACTAAGTCTATGTACGGAAAATTCAAACAACACCTTGAAAACACTGTCAGCGACATCCGCGAGGCGGGGCTTTATAAGAACGAACGCGTGATCGAAGGGCCGCAGGACGCGCGGATCGAGGTCGGCGGGCGGGAAGTCCTCAACATGTGCGCGAATAATTATCTGGGCCTGAGCGATCATCCGGCGATAGTTGATGCGGCTCGTAAAAGTTTGGATGAATGGGGCTATGGCCTGGCGTCGGTGCGGTTTATTTGCGGTACGCAAGCCATTCACAAAGAACTCGAACGCAAGATCAGTGAATTTCTCGGCACCGAGGACACGATACTTTACACAAGCTGTTTCGACGCGAACGGCGGGCTGTTCGAAACGCTACTCGGTGAGGAAGACGCGATCATTTCCGACGAACTGAACCACGCCAGCATTATCGACGGCGTACGTCTGTGCAAGGCTCAGCGGTTCCGCTACAAGAACAGCGACATGGCCGATCTCGAAGCTAAGTTGGACGAGGCGAAGTCTGCCCGCTTCAAGATGATCGCCACCGACGGCGTCTTTTCGATGGACGGCTATATCGCAAAGCTTGATGAGATATGTGACCTAGCCGAACAGCAAGACGCTCTCGTAATGGTCGATGATTCGCACGCGGTCGGCTTTATGGGCAAG
>JBBSKW010000038.1:0-22821 GCA_038256005.1 Pyrinomonadales bacterium | reverse complement strand
GCCTGTTCGCGCGATACGGTCGGGAAGTTCTCAAGAAATTCGTCAAGCGAAACACCGGCTTCAAGATTTTCGAGCAGGGCTGAAACCGGCACACGCGTTCCCGAAAAAACCGGAGTGCCGCTCATTATCTCGCGGTCGACGGTGATCGGGATGTCCTTGGTTATGGTCATCATAGGCAAGATTCTAACATAAAAAAGCCCCGCGGAAGCCGCGAGGCTTTTTTGAACTGAGCCCTTACTTTTGTGCGAGCTACTGATACGAGCCGATGACTCGAGTTGACTATTCAGCGACGGCCATTGATTTGACTTTCTTTTCGCGTTTGAGACCAGAGAAAGTAAAGGGGAAAAGGTTGAGGCTAGGAAGTGGTTATTCTTTGTAAGACCCAAGTGGTTAATTCATCTTTGGTGAGGGTGCCGTCGGCTAGGGCTAACATTTGGGGAAGCAGTGTGTTTCCGACCATACATAAAACACGATCCGGACCGGTGCTTTTCTGATATTATTATAACGGTTTGAACAGCAGTCTTTAAGTAAAGGAGAAAATCAGTTATGGATAAAGTTGTGGTGGAAAGAGATGTAGTTGTGCGTGACGGCGGCGGTGGTAATGGTGGTAACGGAACGGGAAGCAATGCCGTTTGGGCGATCGCTATCGTGATCATTGTGGCGATCATCGTCGGTGCACTCTATTACAGCGGCGCCCTGAAAAAGCTGACCAGCCCGCAGCAGAAGCAGCAAAACATAGACGTCAAGGTCTCAGCCCCCGCAGCAGCTCCGGCTGCGCCCAGCCGCTAGGTCGCAGTGTTCAACTCGCGACGCTCCCTGGCATTTCCTTGTATCGGATGTTGAAAGGCGGAAGTTAGAAGGCGATGGTCGAGAGCTTGCCAAACTGATAAAGCCTCGCCGATCGCTCGACGAGGCTTTTCGAATCTAAGCCCTCACTTACGTACGGGCTACTGACACGAGCTGACTATTCAGCGACGGCCATTTCTTTGTCTTGTTTCTTGTCTCGTTTTAGGCCGCCGATCTGGACCATCGGCTCGGCTTTTAGGCCGGCCTTTTCGGTGACCATTTGGTTGTAGAGTTTACGCATCATCTGCATTTCCTCGGCAGCCGTTTTCGGACCTTCCATCTCAGGCTTGTTCGGACGCTCAAGATCGACCTGGTTCAGATTGAGGTTGTGCGACGCATCGCCAAGTTCAACCTCTTTACCGCGGGCGAAAACTTCGTGGCGGCCGTGGTCTTTGTACCACTGAGCAACGGTCGCATTTTGGTGCATGTGCTCAATGATGTTTCTCCAACCGATACCCGTGTTGTATGCACAGAAGGAAATTTCCCCCTCTTGTGTGCCGTACGGGATGATGCACATTTCAGTGCGTCGGAAATCGTAGTTGAATAGATCTTGGAACCACATTCCGGCAATAAACAGGAAGTTCCACGGATCTGCACGACGTTTTTCAATGTCTTCTACTGTACGATCGCCGCTGACCTTTCCGTAATCTTTACCCGACAGTCCGAACGATTTATCGAACTTCTTCAAGATGCCGCCGAGCGTAAGGCTCTTTGGTGCACCGTACGGATTGTAATTCTTGAGAAGCGCGAGGCCCATCATCAGATTCGAGAACCATTTTCCGCGGTTGGTGTCCGTAATGTGCTGCATGTCGGTGACCAAGCCCTGAATATTCAAGAACTGGGGCACCGGTGCCATCTCTTTAGTTTCTTTGTTGACCATGACGGCCGTGCCAACACCGCAGTTCGGGTGGCAGCCGCATGAAACCTGGCCCCAATCATTTTCCGGTCCGTGAACAACGTCGGCGAAATCAGCAAACGCTCCCATTAGGCTCAACGGAAACCAATCTCTTGTAGGCTCTGTAATGCCGACCTGTCCTTTCACATCGTGTGCAAGGTGAGCGAGCGTGTAACGCTGCTGCAGACGGCGTTTTTCGGTGATCAGCTCGTCGCGGCCCGTGAACGACACCGGCTGAAACGCGATGAACGAAATTTTCTTCGGATTCTCAAGTGCAAATCGGATGATCGTTCCGACCTGGTCATTATTTATACCGTTGACCAGCGTGGTGACCAAAATGATGTCAACACCGGCTTCGTGCAGGTTGTTGATCGCACGGAGCTTTACGTCAAACAAATTCCCGATCTGGCGATGCGAGTTGGCGTCGTTGCCGATACCGTCGAACTGGAGATAAACGAAACGAAGGCCGGCTTCGGCTGCTTCTTTACAGAACTCTTTCGATTTCGCGAACTCAATGCCGTTGGTCGCTGCCTGCACCGAATTGTATCCAACCTTTCGCGCATAACGGACCGCATCAAGGAAGTAAGGCGACAAGGTAGGCTCACCACCCGAATACTGCACCGACATCTGACGACGCGGCTTGATCTGGATGGCGTTATCAAGAATCTCCTGAACGTCTTCCATGCTCAGTTCATGCACGAATCCAACTTGGTTAGCGTCCATAAAGCACGGATCGCACATCATGTTGCAGCGGTTCGTAAGATCGACCGTCAAAACAGCTCCGCGGCCATATTTTACCGACGATGTGCCGTGATTGTGCAGCTTTTCGTCATTGTGAGCTTCCATGTCGCGGCCCGGGAAGAGCGATTCGATGTGCTGAAGAAACTTCGAGTCCATCGCCATCAGATCTTCAAAATGGCCATGCTCGGGGCAATCTTTGATCATCCACACTTCGCCGTCACGCTCGATGATCTGCGCTTTGATCTCACCAACTTTCTCGTTAATGAGCGTCGCGACCTCTCGATCGCCGCTGATGATCGCTTCGCGCGCTTCGATCACACAATTCGGGCAAAGCGAGTCAGTCTGACGTGGAAAGCCAAGCGTCGGCTTGGTCTTCTGCCACGACTTCAAGATCGGCTTATCAGCCCATTTTGGCGTAAACGACGGATTCGGTTTATATTGGTTGATGGAACGGATCGCATTGAACGCGCCCTTGGCCACGTATGTAAGGCCCTTTTCAAAATGCTTAACAGGTCTGGTCATAAAAGTTTGTCTCCACTATCACTGATTGCGTCCCGGTAGAGCTTTCTAATGCTGTTCAAATTTGGTGCTTGGCAAAACGACGCATATCTATCTGCTTAATCTAGATGCAACTACAGTGCCATCCTTTCGCAATTTGTCTAAACGATACAGCATGGGTGAAGGCCCTGAATTTACTGCCTTCTAACTAGCGTGATGTGCAATTGTTGCGATATATCCGACTTCTTCGCGTGAATCAATCTGACACATGTCTGGGCCATTGTCTTAAGATCTAATAAATTGACACACCAGAGAGATTCTTAAATTATCAAAATTTGGTCAATTTGATTCAAATAAAATTTGAATATACTTCATAAGGGTTCGAAGTGGCGCTTAAACTCGGAAGTTCCTTAAGCGCAACAGTTGCGCAATACATTAGCAGCACAAAGGTAAACTGTTCAAAAAAAATATCTTAGACGTGCAAAAAAAGACTTTACACGGCTAAGCGCTTGTGTTATCGTTTTGGGCACTTCAAGGTTTTAGGATTTTCACAACAACTAAGGAACGCACCGAAAGATTGGAGCAAGAAGCTGAGACGTCAGCCGCTACGAGTTGAGTCAAATAATGCAGATCAAATTTGGCACCTCGGGCTGGCGGGCAGTAATTGCTAAGGATTTTACGTTCGACAATGTAGAACGCGTTACGAATTCGATCTGCGGCTATTTGAAAAGTATCGATGAAATGACGGGGAAGCCTCTGATCATCGGACACGATTCCAGATTCATGGGCGAGGCATTTTCTTCTTTTGCCGCAGAAATTGCTGCTAGCAAAGGGTTTAAGGTGCTTAAGTGCATTGGTCCGACTCCAACGCCAACTATATCTCACGCGATTCGTGATCTAGGTGCGTCCGGAGCAATGAACTTCACGGCTTCGCATAATCCGCCGGAATATCAGGGTATAAAGTTTTCTACGTCGGATGGTGCACCTGCATTGCCGGACGTTACATCGCAGATCGAGCGAGCGATAGTAGATGGAGTTGCTCTTGCTAACGGCGACGGCGGTTCGATCGAGAATCTCGATCCGAAAGAGGCTTATTTCGAAGATATTGGTAAGAAGCTCAACCTAGATGCCATAAGGAATTCAAATGGCAAACTTGCATACGACGCACTTTGGGGAACCGGCCGTGGCTATCTTGACACTTTCCTTCGGAGTCTCGGGTGCGAGGTGGAAACGATCCACGATTGGCGAGACGTAACGTTCGGCGGTAGATCGCCGGAGCCGGGTGAAGATCACCTCGATGAACTTAGAGAAGCTGTTGTTTCGAAGCGTCTTACGTTAGGAATTGCGACTGATGGTGACGCCGACCGGTTTGGCATTATCGACAGCAATGGAACGTTTATCGAGCCGAACAAATTGGTCGCCCTGCTTACTGATTACTTATATGAAAGTCGCGGTTGGAAACTAGGGGTCGCCCGAAGCGTTGCTACATCTCACTTGGTTGACAGAGTTGCAGAAGACCGCGGAATAGAGCTATTTGAAACACCTGTTGGGTTTAAGTTTATCGGCGAACTGATAAACAACGACAAGATAATATTAGGCGGAGAAGAATCCGCCGGGCTTTCGATCCGAGGGCATTATCCTGAGAAGGACGGCATTTTAGCTTGTTTACTCGCGGTCGAAGCCGTCGTCGTCCGAGGCAAAAGCCTGACAGAACAGTTGGAAGAGCTTTACAGCCGCGTCGGAAAGCTGGAATCGGGCCGGATCGGCGTGAAATTGACGGATGAAGTCGCTGCGAAGTTGAAAGAAAAGCTTGCACAAGAGCCGACGGAAATTGGCGGCCGCAAGATCGAACGGATAAATCGTTTGGACGGCGTGAAGTTCTTGTTCGCCGATAAAAGCTGGATGCTGATGCGTCCGTCCGGAACTGAGCCGATGGTTCGAATTTATGCTGAATCCGAGGACAAAGGTGACTTGGAACAGCTATTGGAAGAAGGAAGAAATTATCTTCTAAGTTAAAGATGTCGCGAGTTCGCCCAACAATTGGACGCAGAAAAGTGCCGAGCCCGGCACAGCGGCGAAAGAACGTCTTGATTCCGAGATGGGTACCGATCGCTTCGATCATCTCGCTGGCAGTTTTACTTTGCTTGACCATAAATTACCGAGCTTTGTCTGATCTCGGCAGGGAATCGACCGAGAACGAGAAGCTCAACGAACAGATCCGTGAGGCGATGATAGACAACATCGGCCTTCAGGAACAGATACATTATTTGAAGAACGATTCGGCCACGGTCGAAAAAGAGGTCAGAAAATTCGGTCTGACACGTTCTGAGGAGAAAATTTCCAAGCCGGCGAAGTAGACTCTGCGGAGAGGTCTATCAACCGGAAGTCGCCAACCAAAACAAACCGCCTTTTGCCTATCCACTCCGCGTTGCCTACAGCAAAACCTTCCGAAATTTCCAGGGCCCGCATCCCCGAAGATGTGGGCCTTACCACTTTTAAACCTCGCCTTTTTCGTTTTCGCGTAACTTCGGCTAAAATTCCGTAGTTCGATCGATCCTCCATATGCTTTTCCTTACACAATCCGCCGCCGTTTACGGCATCGATGCGCTTATCGTTGATATCGAAGTGAATATGCGGCCGTCGCAGGAGAACGATCCGTCGCCGCCGATCACGCTTGTCGGATTGCCCGATACGGCGGTTCGCGAATCGCGTGAGCGTATTCGGGCAGCGATCAGCAACAGCGGTTTTTTCTTTCCGATTCAGCGAGTTACGGTGAATCTTGCTCCCGCCGACGTGCGAAAAGAAGGTGCGAGCTTTGATCTTCCGATCGCCTTGGGAATACTTGGGGCGAATGCCGATCTTGGCAACATCGATCAGCTCGATAGCACGTTGAGCGTCGGCGAACTTTCGCTTGATGGCCGAGTTCGGCCGGTTCGCGGAGCTCTTTCGATCGCTTTGGCGGCCCGAGAAAACGGTATTCGGAACCTGATCGTGCCGGAGGAGAACGGCAAGGAAGCGGCGGTCGTTCGCGAGGTAAATGTCTATCCGGTTCGGACGCTTCGTGAAGCCGCGACGCTTGCTGAAGAGCTTCAAGCGGGAGCTGATCCGCGAATTCCGCGTCTTCAGCTTGATCCGAGCGAGCTAAACGGAAACGGGACGAGGTACAAGATCGATTTTTCCGAGGTTCGCGGTCAGCAGTCGGCGAAACGAGCGTTAGAGGTAGCGTCGGCGGGCGGTCATAATATCCTTTTCATCGGCCCTCCGGGTTCGGGTAAGACGATGCTCGCGAAGCGTTTGCCTACCATCCTGCCGCCGCTCGAATTCGAAGAAGCGCTTGAGATCACGAAGATCCATTCGGTTGCGGGCCTTACGGGACGATCGGGATTGGTCGTCGAACGGCCGTTCAAATCGCCGCATCACACGGTTTCTCAAGCCGGTTTGATCGGCGGCGGGTCGATGCCGAAGCCCGGCGAGGTCTCGCTCGCGCATCTCGGCGTGCTTTTTCTCGATGAACTGCCGGAATTCGACCGCAGCGTGCTCGAAGTGCTTCGGCAGCCGATGGAAGACAAAGAGGTAACGATCTCGCGGGCAGCTTCTTCGCTTACATTTCCGGCGAATTTCACCTTGGTCGCCTCGATGAACCCGTGTCCGTGCGGGTATTTCGGTTCGGCACGCGAGTGCAAGTGTTCGTCGATGCAGATCCAGCGTTACGTCGGCAAGATCTCGGGCCCGCTGATGGACCGCATCGATATCCACATCGATGTGCCCGCCGTAAAGTTCAATGAACTCCGTGGTCGAGGCGTTCCGCAGGGCGATTCGTCCGAGGTGATCCGGACGCGCGTTATCCGAGCCCGCGACCTTCAGCTAAAGCGTTTCGAAACAGACGGCGTGTTCTCGAATTCGGCGATGTCGCCCGGCCAGATACGCAGATTCTGTGCTCTCGACGCTCAAAGCGAGGCTCTTCTTGAAAAGGCGATGACACGCCAAGGCCTTTCCGCCCGTGCCCACGACCGCATCTTAAAAGTTTCACGAACGATCGCCGATCTCGACGGCCACGACAACATCGACCCGACCCACATCTCCGAAGCCATCAACTACCGCTCCCTCGACCGCAACTATTGGACGTAATCACTGGATAATGCTCAGAACCGCGATATTTGTCTTATTGAGTGTGTGCGTGGCTGAGACACCCTGAGACAGAAATCGACGTTTTGCCCATTCTGGTTCATTTTGCGATGTGCGCGATGTGAACACGTGTGAACAAAAATCCGCGTTTTTGCGGCTTTTTGATCCAAGGCAACTGGAATTACCGATTTAAGAAATATCAATCTCATAGTTAAAATCTATCCCAGATCCTCAACTTAAATGCTGGCTCATTTTATGCAAGTTTGTCGGTTGTCCGCAATGCCAACCAGACCAAACGCGGGTTTTGGGGGCGGGAAAGCCCTTAGATATTGGACTTAAATTCGAGTATTTGAGAGTATAACTGCTTATCGGAGCATCATAATTGGTTATAGTCCGACGATAAATTCATGCCAGCAGAAAACATAATGGGCTTTGATGCCTTACCGCAGACGATCCCGCATTTTTGCATGGAATCGTTTCGGCGAAACAATAAACCGGACGCTCTTTCATTTAAGATCGACGAAGTTTGGCATCGTTTGTCGGGTGCGGACGCGATCGAACGGATAAGGCGGATCGCGTTGGGGCTGTCGCGGATGGGCGTAAAGGCCGGCGATCGGATAGCGATAATCTCAGAGAATCGGCCGGAATGGTCGTTGACGGATATTGCGATACTAAGCTTACGGGCGGTGAATGTTCCGATCTACACGACGCAGGCGGTCGAACAGATCCGATACATTTTGGAAGATTCCGGAGCGAAGATGCTCTTCATCTCAGGCAAGAAGCTCTGGAAACACGCAGAGAACGCGATACAGAGCGTCGAGCGGCTCGAGAAGCTGATATTTTTCGACGCTGATTCGGTCCCGGAAGGAAACAGCCGTGCGCTCACGCTGGCAGATGTCGAAGAAAATGGTTCGGCGGCCGGCGAGATCGATAATTTCGAAGAGCTTTTGGCACAGGTCAAGACCGAAGACCTCGCGACGGTAATTTACACGTCGGGCACGACCGGCGAACCGAAAGGCGTGATGCTCTCGCACGAAAATTTCGTCTCGTGCGTGGTCGCGGTTTCAAAAGGGCTGCCGATCAGGAACACAGATCGCTCGCTTGCTGTCCTGCCGCTCTCGCACATATTCGAACGAACGGTCTTTTACGTGCTCTGCGCGAATGGCGTGGCGATACATTATTGTGCGGCGTTCGATCAGATCGCGTCGCATCTGCAGGAAGTGAAACCGACGATAATGACCGCCGTGCCGAGGCTGTTCGAGCAGGTCTATCACAAGATAGTTAAGAAAGGTAAAGCGGCCGGCGGATACAAGACGAAGCTGTTCGATTGGGCTCTGCAAGTTGGCCAGGATTACTGGCATGCGACGGACATGCACGAACGCGTTCCGGTTGGATTAGCCGCGAAACACGCGATCGCGAGTAAGCTGGTTTTCTCGAAATGGCGCGACGGCGTGGGCGGAAGCCTAAGATTTTTCGTGTCGGGCGGAGCTCCGCTTTCTAAGAAACTCTCGTACGCATTCTGGGCGGCAGGAATTCCGATCTTGCAAGGCTATGGCATGACCGAAGCCTGTGTTGCTTCTGCAAACCGGCCCGAAGACAACAAGGTCGGTTCGATCGGCACGCCGTTCGAAGGCATCGAAATGAAGATCGACGAAACGAATGGCGAGATACTGATCCGCGGCAAGAATGTAATGGAGGGCTATCACAATAAGCCTGAAGAAACGGAGAAGGTGATCGATAGTGACGGCTTTTATCACACCGGCGACGTTGGTTACATGGACGAAGACGGTCATTTTTACGTGACCGATCGCATCAAGGACCTGTTCAAGCTGTCAAACGGAAAGTACATCGCCCCGCTACAAGTAGAGAGCCTGCTAAAGCAAAGCCCGTTAGTTTCTCAGCCGTTGGTCGTAGGTTCGGGGCGGAAGCAAGTCGGAGCCTTGATCGTTCCTGATTGGGATGCGCTGAAGGAAGCTTTGGAAGAACGCGGGATCGATGCAAAGGGCACGCGGGAAGATCTTTGTGAGAATCCGCATGTCGTAAAGCTTGTCCAGAACGACGCCGTCTCGCTGACCAGGGAACTCTCCGATTACGAGCGCGTCAAACGCATCTATTTACTGCCTAGGGAATTTTCGATCGACAAAGGCGAGATGACTCCGACGCTAAAGATAAAGCGGTCTGTGATCGATGAAAAGTATTCTGAAGCGATCGACGAGATCTGCGGGAGCTAAGTGTTAGCGGTCTCGGTTGTTCAATCTGGTCAGTGATTCAAGTGCGTTAATTCCCCGGTTTCGATTCAGGAGAGTTTCTGCGAGTTCCCGCAGCGGTTGAGGCATTTTGGGTTCGATAACTTCGTCCGTAGATTCAAGCGGCTGGGGGAATCGGGCATAGAAATCCGATTCTGCGGAGCAGAAATCGCATACCCGTAGATGCAGCCGTATCTCTTTTCCTTCCTGCGAAGAAACTTCGCCTTGCTGAAATAGGTTCAATTCAAACGACGACGGGCATTCCTGGTTTTTCGAAAAACTGGACATTATATATTGCAGGCCCACATAGATTCGGGCAAAGTTTTCCGACACCGACAGTATTGGTCGGCATCATCAACGAAAATTTCTTCACTTGAACTAAAGCGTCAATTTGCAACAAGTTCCAGATATGTATCGAAAACCTACAAAATATACAGTTTCTAGGCGTCATCATGGCTTCGGCAAGTCTAATTTCGTCGCGTTCGAAAACGAAAAACAAATATGCAAAAACTTGTTGCTCATTTCTTCGGTTCTTGGTATTATCTTTTTAGCCGAGTGAGAGCGGAAAGCCACTCTTAACCAGCCACCAGTTTGCCCGCTTTGCTCAGCGTCAGCAGACCCTTTTCCAATCCAAACTCGCAATATAGGTCTCAGAAAGATCGAGATCAAAAGCTCTTCACGTGGTGAGCTTGATTCCAGATTTTCATTACTGCATTTCTTGCTCTCGCACCTCACCCAAGCCGCTCGCAAAGTCAAAAGCCACAGGTAAATTATGAGCTCAATCAAAGAAAAGGATAGCCAGCCGAGATCTAGCCAGGGAAGGTTGATCAAGGTCGGTAAATGGACGGAGAGCCTAAAAAACTCTGACGTCAATCAGATCTGGCTCGAGCTCCATCGGATCGTGTCCTCACACCCTCTTGTACGTGCCTCGAAACGAGCTGGCTTTCTTGTCGAAGAAGGTAAGTTCAATGCGCACACGGATCTGACCCAGGAACTTTTTGTCGCTTTGCTCAGTAAAGATCGTTTTCAGCACTACATCGAAACATCGATGACCGACGTTGAGGTAGAAGCGGAGATCAGCCAGATCGAACTGACGAACATGCTCACCTCAGAGCTTCGAAAGCGATATCCGGAATCGTATCGACTGGCCAGGCGTATTTCGACGATCATTCAATCAAGCCATCGGTTTAAACGTTTTGATAACCAGGGCAATCCCGAAGCTCATCGCCGCTTAGCTGACAGACTCTATGGTCTAGCCACTTGGATCGATGAGAAGTCTACGCGCGACGGGCAAGAGATGGATGAGCGGGTGAAATCAGTCGCGTTCTGGGGCCGCGACACCCGAATGGTCGGATGCACTGGTGATGCACAGATCGTGATCAGCAACCTCGAACTTGAAAAGCTGATAATCAGGGTTTTTAAGGCGATCGATTCGCCGGTCGATGTTCGGTCGTTGCGGTCGTTCGTTATGTCGCGGCTGCCGATAATGGATATACATCTCGTTCCTGTTGGCGGATCAGGCGAGAGCGATGACGACGACCGTGCTCCGTTCGAGATCGCCGACCAACGGGAAACGCCTGAGCAAGATCTCTTTCGCGTTGCAGGAGAGTTGGAAGCGGTAACGTTTGTTGACGCGTTCCTGGCGAATCTGAGCAAGTCCGTTCGCGGAAAGCAGAAACAATATGACCGAATGCTGAGCGTTTTGTGGCACTGTTATCTTACTTCGAACGGCGGCACACAGCTTGAAGTGGCTGAAATGCTAGGAGTTTCCGATTCGTTAGTTTCTGATTATCGAAAACGCATCGAAGCAAATTTGCAGCAACTGGCTTTTAATGGAGTAAACGAAGCTCGTCATTTCGAAAAGGCATTGAAACAAGAAGTAAAGATTCGGATCGAAGCGTTTGAAGCCGTAGCGATCTCGTGAGATCGAACCAATTTCTATAGGGTCGGGGCGGTCGCATTAAAGATCGTTGCCGACCTTTTCCATTGCTTCGGCAAAGCGCGGATCGTCGCGGATCAGGTCGAGGCTGCGATCTTTTTCAAAATGCGGACGGTTCTCATTTCCCAGTTTGATCGCCTTGTTAAGCCATTTGAACGCATTATCTTTATCACCAAGAAGAGCGTAGGTTGAGGCGACCCAATAAGCGGAATCGTGGTCGGTTTTGGAAAGTGCCAAAACTTCGTCGGAAAGTTCAGCAAGTGCTTCTTCACGCCGGCCACTCCCTGCTAAGTAGATCGCATGCAACGGTTTGATGCCGTCCATTCGAGGATTTTGGTCTAGCACTTCCTTGATCAATTCGATTGCCGGTTCAGGATTACCGCTGTAATAATAAACGCCCGACCGAAAGATCTTGAGCATCGGATGATCGGGTTCAGCCTTTTCACCCTTTTCGATCTCAGCTATCGCCTTGTCGTACTTTCGCATGTAGAGAAAGATACGCGCCCGGTTGTAAGACGAAACCGCACGGGCGGCCGGATCGAGCCTTGAAAGCTTTTCAAACGCTCTCAAAGACTCTTCATAAAGCCCATCGAGCCGATTGATCACTCCTTTTACAAAATACAGCGGTGCGTCATTTGGGAATTGCTTTTGAAGAAGCTCGATCTCTGAACGGGCCTTCTTTTTCTCGCCGCGGGCCATGTAGACCATGACCATTAAAACTCTGGCTTCAACTACGTTCGGATCATAGAGAAACGCTTTACTGAATGCGGTTTCCGCCTTTGTGTAATCATCAACGTCGCCCATTCCCTTGAAAACTCTGTTAGCGTAACAGGCGCCGAGGCCGCTGTAGGCGAGGGCAAAATGGGAATCGAGATCGATGGCCTTTTTGAAATTCTGGATGGCTGCATCGCAATCCTCGGCAAGAAGCGTTCTGAAGATGAATCTGCCGAAGCTATCACGGCCGCGGAGATATTCTTCCCAGGCATCATGATTATCGGTCATTCGGCGACCGAGTTTTTCCTGCTCGTTGTCGGAAAGCTCGAGCCTTAGCCCTTCCAATATTCGCTGGGCGATTCCGTCTTGTAGCGTAAGAATATCGCCGCCTTCCGCATCGACGCGGTCGCTCCAGAGTATATCGCCGGTCAAAACATCAAGGAGTTGCGCGGTCACACGGATCTTATCGCCGCCGCGAAGAAAGCTTGCCGAAAGCACCGCGTGCACGCGTAGCTCGCGTCCCGCTTCGCGCGGATCGACATCTTTGCCTTGATATTTTGCGATGACCGAACTTGGCCTTACGATCAATGATCGCAACTGTGCCAGCTCAGTAATGACGGCATCAGCCAACGCAAACTCGTAGAAATCCGTGCTCTCTTCTTGCCCCAAATTCTTGAAAGGCAAAATAGCGACAGATTTCTTTTCGGTCCCGGCTGAAGTCGCCGTCAAACTCAATTCGGGAATGAACGAAGGCGGATTGGACATTACCGAGCCCGACGAATTTTCGGGAACCGACTTTCCGGTAAACCAGTTAAGAGCCCGCTTGATAACTCCGCTTCCTACGTGGCCGGGAATTACCGTATCGCCGGGCATCAATTGGACGCCGCTGATCTCTTGAAGCACATCGCGAAGATCGTCACGCATTTGCGAGATCTTTTGATATCGATCTTTCGGTTCTTTCGATAGAGCCTTGTCAAGGATCGTTTGTAGAGCAGGCGGCACCGGGTCACGACGCATTTCAACAAGCGGTTTCGGCGTACCGTAGAGCACTTGATGACGAACGTCGATAACGGTCTTTCCCTGAAACGCCCATATTCCGGTCAACATTTCGTAAAGGAGAACGCCGGTTGAAAATATGTCTGATCGAGCGTCGGCACGTTCGCCGCGGGCTTGTTCGGGAGCCGCGTAAGTAGCTGTTCCGTAGGGAATCCCGAGCTCGGTTATTTCGGTCTTATCGAGTCCTTGGTGGCTGTCGGCATAGTCGTCTTCGAGTAACTTTGCGAGCCCAAAGTCCAACACTTTTACCTGTCCGGTTGGTGAGACCATTATGTTTCCAGCCTTAATGTCCCGGTGGATGATGTTCTTGGAATGTGCGTAGGCAAGTGCGTCGGTTACCTGGATCGCGATCGAAAGCGCACTTCGTAATTCAAGGGCACGTCCGCTTACATGCTGGCGAACATTCTTTCCCTCAACGTACTGCATTGCGATATAGAAAACGCCGTTCGCTTCGTTGAAGTCGTAGATCGTACAGATGTTCGCGTGATCGAGCTGGGAACAGAGCTGGGCTTCGCGTTCGAAGCGTTTGAAGTTCGCGGTCTTTGCGGTCAATTCGGGCGGCAGTACTTTGATGACGACAGTCCGGTTTAGCTTCGTGTCAAGGGCTTTGTAAACCGTGCCTTGTCCGCCCGAGCCGATCTTTTCCTGAATCTTGTACTGGTTAATTTGGGAACCAACCATAACGATTGCGAAGCTCGAAATGCGGATCGCGGATCAAGATCGGTAATTCTTGATCCTCATCCGTCCGATGTAACAGTCTATGTGCGCGAATCAAAAAACCAAAATCCAAAATCGCAAATTGAGCGTGTGGCCGGCAAACTGCCGGTTAACTTGGTACGATCGTTCAGCCCCGGCGTGGGTTGCCCCATCCTGAGCCGACGTATTCGCCATTCTCAACTATCGCGGGAACAGTAAGATCGCCGCCTGTAATTGCGAGCATTTCGCGTTGGCGTTCGATATCGTTCTGGGCATCGTATTCGGTGAATTTGATGCCGTTGCTGTTATAGTGGTCGCGGGCCGACTGGCAATACGGGCAACCCGGCTTTACATACATTACTATCGACATTGTTTGCATTTCCTCCTGTCCGTTGTCATAAAGTTTATAGGAAACTTAGCTACTTCAAAAACTCCGCCGAATCTTACGATGGAAAACCAAGAGATCTTCGAACCCTACGAACGCCTGATCGACATAACTATCGGGGACCGAGCTTTTCAAGTACCGGAGAACAATTCGCTTCTGCGGTGTCTTCAGTTTCTAGATCTCGAAGGAGTTTCCGACGCCGAACTCTGCTGGAACGGCGATTGTCTGGATTGCACTGTCACGGTAAGGAACGGTGAAAGTGAAAAGTCCGTCATCGCCTGCCGCTCGATCGTTCAAACCGGAACCGAAATTCTCTGCGTCAACGAAAAGATCAGCTTTACGCCGCCCGAATCTTGACACCAATAGATCGATACATCGATTCTACCGAAACTCGGCCGATTCATATTTCAAAACTCGGCGTTAGTATTTGGGAATAGTCGGATCGACATCGGTTGACCAGCCGATGATGCCGCCGCGGAGGTTTAGGAGTTTTCCGGTGTAGCCTGATTGCTGGAGAACCTGTATCGCTTGTGCGCTTCGGCCGCCCATTTTACAGTAAACAACCGCCTCGACGTTCGGGTCGAGTTCATCCAGTCGGCTAACGATCTCGCCAAGCGGGATCAGCTTCCCGCCTTCGATACTCGCAAAACTATTTTCATTCGGTTGGCGAACATCAATCAGTTGAAAGGTTTCGCCGGCGTCGAACTTTGCCTTTAGGGTTGCTGCAGAGATCTCTTCTATCATCATTTTTCTTCCTTGATTTCCTGAATTCGTGTGTTCCGAAGAATGTATATTTTGCGGGACGAAAAGGCAACTGTGAACGGTTTTTTGAACTTAATTCGGGCGTTCGAAGCCGTTTGCCGATTTACAATTCTTTACACGATAAGGGTTACTAAACACCTCGTAAGTGTTATAAAATCAGGAATTTCGAGACAAGCATATGATCCGAAGGTTCGCTGAATTACGCAGCTTTTTATTGACGACTACCATTCTTTCGAGCGTGGCGGTTTCGGGCTGCTCATTTTTTTCGTCGTCCGATAGACCGCAACGCGCTAACACAAATTCGGCTGACACTGCCGAGGCCGTCGTTGCGATAACTGTGGGCCGAACTGAGGCCCGAGAAGTACCTGCCGTTGTTCAAGCAACAGGAAGCATGGTCGCCGACGAGAGTTCGAACGTTGCGCCAAAGATCGCCGGAAAAGTCGCGGACATCGCGGTCAATGCCGGTGATTTTGTCAGCTCTGGCGACGTGATCGCGCGGATCGATGATCGCGATGCACGGCTTCGACTCGCGTCGGCGGAAGCAAGCGTGAAGCAAACTCAAGCGGCGGTCCGACAAGCAGAGGCACGATTGGGGCTTGGCCCGAATGGAGCTTTCAATGCATCGGCGATTCCGGAAGTACGGGCGGCGAATGCTAATTATCAACTTGCACTCGCAGAACTACGGCAGGCCGAAGCGAACGAAAAACGTTATCGCGAACTGGTCGAAACGGGCGACGTTGCGTTGATTGCGTACGAACAGTTTCGCACTACACGCGACACGGCTCGGGCACGAGCAAACAACGCGAAAGAACAGCTTGACGGATCGGTGAACACGGCTCGGCAGAATAATCAATTGATCAGAATCGCAGAGGCGAACGTTGAGGCGTCGAGAACGCAGGTTGCGATCGCACGGCAAGAGATCGCCGATACGGTCGTCCGAGCACCATTCGCCGGATTTATCAGTGAACGTCAGGTTGCGGTGGGTGAATTTGTTTCAACGGCAACGGTCATAGCAACACTTCTTAGAACAAATCCGATCAAGATACAGATTCAGGTTGCCGAGACTGACGTACCTTCGATCGCCCTTGGCCGCGGAGTTTCGATCGAGGTCGATGCTTATAAGGGTCGACGCTTTGCGGGAACGGTTACTTCGATCAATCCGGCAGTCGATGCGGTTTCGCGTTCGGCGGTGGTAGAGGCATCGATCCCAAATAACGAAAACGCCCTGCGAACCGGTATGTTCGCGACCGCAAGGATAAATAAAGAAGGCGGCAGTACAGGTGTCTTTATTCCTAAATCCGCCATCTATAACCATCAAGCGACTCAGTCATTTAGAGCGTTCGTGATCGTAGAAGGAGTTGCCAAGCTTCGCGTTTTGCAGCTGGGTGCGGAAGAAGGCGATTTCCAGCAGATCTTGACAGGCTTAAATGCGGACGAAACGGTCGCGACGAGCAATTTGGCAGAGCTTTACGAGGGGGCACAAGTGGCTTACTAAAGCAAGGGAAGTTTTATGCAATGGTTAGCTGAGATATGTGTTCATCGCCCGGTATTCGCTACCGTGATCGTGCTGTTTCTGACGGTCGTTGGCGGGTTTAGTTTCTTTACACTGGGCGTTGATCGTTTTCCTAAGATCGATCTTCCGACCATTTCCGTTCGAACGTCAAATCCTGGTTCGGCGCCCGAGGAAATGGAGACCGAGGTAACTGAGATCGTCGAAGCGGCTCTCAATACTGTTCCCGGCGTTGAAGAAATGCGGTCGAGTTCCTCTAGAGGCAGCTCGAACGTTACGCTGACGTTCAATCTCGAGAAAGATCCCGACGTTGCGTACCAAGAGATACAGCAAAAGCTCAGTACTGTAGTCAACCGACTTCCCGAAACTGCCGATCCGCCGGTGGCACAGAAATCCGATCCGGATTCGCAGCCTGTGCTGCAATACGTTATCAGCGCTCCGCGGGACGCGATGGAGCTGACCGAACAGGTCGAAACCTTGATCCAGGAGAGGATCGAATCGGCAGACGGCGTTGCCGAAGTTTTCATGTGGGGTGCGAGAACGCCGCAGATATTGGTCAGCATTAATCCGGATCGATTGCGTGCGTACAATATCGCGGTGACAGACGTATCTGCTGCGATCCGCACGCAGAACCAGGAACTTCCCGGCGGCAATCTGATCGAAGGCCAACGAACTCTTGGCGTAAGAACGCTCTCAAAACTCACCGAAGTAGAACAGTTCAGCGACCTTGTGATCGCGACGCGGAACGGTTTCCCGATCAAGATCAGCGATATCGGTAAAGTCGAGAAAAAAGGCGGTGAACCAAGCTCCGCAGCATCGCTTGACGGCGTTCAATCGGTTTCGGTCGGTATTCGCAAACAGGCCGGTGCCAACACGATCGCAGTTATCAATAACGTAAAGGAGCGAATGGCGGCCATCGTTCCGTCGCTCCCATCGGATATGAAGGTCGCCGTGATCCGCGACCAATCGGAATTCATCGAAAATTCGCTGCATGCCATACAGGAACATCTCGTCCTCGGCGGTCTATTCGCGGCGATCATCGTATTTTTCTTCCTTTGGAATTTCCGCTCGACATTTATCGCAGCGTTAGCAATTCCCGTTTCTATCATCGCTGCTTTCGCTGCTATAGCCGCACTTGGTTATTCGCTGAATCAGATGACGATGCTCGCGCTGACCTTGATGGTCGGGATCGTTATCGATGACGCGATCGTGGTGCTTGAGAACATTTACCGTTTCGTCGAAGAAAAGGGAATGGACCCGTATCAAGCGGCGGTCGAAGGAACGCGCGAAATTGGTCTTGCCGTTCTTGCAACGACGCTTTCACTACTTGCCGTTTTCATTCCGGTCGGATTTATGACCGGAATCGTTGGCCGATTTATGTCGTCGTTCGGCCTGACCGCAGCGGCGGCGATCGCGGTTTCGTTGATAGTTTCATTTACGCTGACACCGATGTTGGCTGCACGCTGGATCAAAAAACCAAAGCACGCGAAGACAATAGACGAAGACGGAAATGCGGTTGAACACGGCGGCGATTCGAAAGACGGTTGGGTTTGGCAGCGGATCGACGGAGCGTACACGTTTCTTCTCCGTCTTTCGATGCGTTTCCGCTGGGCGGTCGTGCTGATCTGTGTGCTGACCGTTGCTTCGATCTATCCGCTTTACAGTTTTGTCGGTATGGCGTTCCTTCCGGATGAAGATGAATCGCTTTTTCAGGTTAACTTGCGTGGTCCGCAGGGGACATCGCTTTCGGCTACGCAGTCGATCCTAGAACGGATCGCACGCGACATTCGCGGCGAGGTTCCGGGCGTGAGAAATACCCTTGTGCTTGCGGGGTTTGGCCGCGGTTCTGGGCCGAACAATGGTTTTATAAACGTCTCGCTTGTACCGACTTCTGAACGCAAAAAATCGCAATCGGACCTGATCAACCAGACGCGTCAGATCGCTAGAAAATACGCGTCGAAAGAATATTCAGTGACCGTGTCGGCTTCGTCATCGATCGCCGGAAGCATCGGGCTTGGCCGCGGCGGTTCGTCGGTCGGCATGTATATCGCCGGGCCGGACATGGGCAAGTTGACCGAGTACGCAGATGCTCTGGTCGATAGAATGAAACAGGATGAGGTGTTTCGCGATCCCGACAATTCGGTCGAGGTCGGTACGCCGGAGATACGAGTCGTGATCGATCGGACCCGATCGGCGGATCTAGGGGTGCGAGCCGGAGATGTCGCTCAGGCTCTAAATATTCTTTCAGCCGGTCAGCGGATCTCTACGTACAGCGAAGGCTCGAAACAGTACGACGTGGTCGTTCGCGCCGATGAACCGTTTCGTCGAGATCGAACGAGCTTTAACCTGTTTTCTGTCGCATCTTCCAATGGTGGAATTATTGGTCTCGATCGCGTTGTACGGCTTGAAGAAGGTCTCGCTCCATCATCCATTAGCCGATTGAACCGGCAGCGGCAGGTAACCGTTTCTGCCGGTCTTCCGCCGAATACCTCGGAGGCCGACGCGCTCGCAAAGCTGCAGGGTTATGCCCGCGAACTGCAGATGCCGGCAGAGTATCTCACAGGCGTTACCGGGCAATCTAAGGAACTTGAGAAAGCCTATGACTCGTTTATGTACGCGTTTCTTCTCTCGTTCGTGTTCATGTATCTGATCCTTGCGGCACAGTTCGAGTCGTTTGTTCATCCGATCACGATCCTGCTTACGTTGCCGCTCGCCGTACCGTTCGCTTTGCTTTCGACGGCGATGGCCGGGCAAACGCTTAATATCTTTTCTGCACTCGGCATCTTGCTGTTGTTCGGGATAGTGAAAAAGAACGCGATCCTTCAGATAGACCATACGAACACGTTGCGTGCGAAAGGAATGAATCGCTACGACGCGATCATTCAGGCAAACCGCGACCGTTTGCGGCCGATCTTGATGACGACGCTCGCGCTTGTAGCCGGAATGTTACCACTCACGCTCGGTTCTGGAGCCGGTGCTGCGACCAACCGATCGATCGGGATCTTGGTCGTTGGTGGACAGTCGCTCTGCCTTCTTCTTACACTGCTTGCCGTGCCTGTTTTTTATTCGCTATTTGATGACGCGGGCGAAACAACGATCATGCGAACGATGCGCGATGGCATCGGCGGATACTTTTCAAAGATATTTCGCCGCGACTCCGTAAAGGATAATTTTGCCGACGAAATGGCAGACAGCGGCCCTAATGAACCGAGCCCGAAGTTCAACCGTGGCAAAGGAGGCGCCGAACCGGAAACAGCCGGATAGGTTTTTGATGATCTTTCATTATTACATCGAACCAGCGGTCGGTCTGCGCCTTTCGGCTTTACTAGTTCCAGCATTAGTGCTCGCTCTCTCAGGGACAAACGTGTTCACTCAAGCTCCGGTCCCGACACCAACGCCTTCACCGACGCCCATCGTTCAGCGTGACAGCGACCAGTTGCCGCCGGTTGCTCCGCTGCCTGAAGATCCGCCGCCTGTAGCACCGAACTTCGAATCGCCGCTCAGGCCGATGCCCAGCGTGGAGCGTGTTGGCGTATCGTTGACCGAACAATTGACGCTTACGCTTGCTGACGCCATCCGTATTTCGCTCGAGAACAACAACGATATCGAAACATCGAGGAACGATAAACAGATCGCGGATTTTCGGCTTCGCGGAGCACGCGGCGTTTACGATCCGCTGCTTGCGGCCGAATCGTATTATGAAAGAGCATCGAATCCGACGGCCTCGGCGATCGGCGGTGCCGTGAACGGATCAGTTACGCAAACGCGTTTTTTCGGCAGTGGCGGGGTGTCGGGATTCGCTCCGCGATATGGCGGAAGCTATTCGGCCAGGCTCGACAGTTCGCGAACAACGACTAGTAACACTAACTCATTTCTCAATCCACAGTTTCCTTCCGTGCTCGCGTTGTCCTATATTCAGCCGCTTTGGCGCGGGCTTCGGATCGACAACAATCGGCGCAATATCGAGATCTCGCGGCGAAACATTGCGATCTCAGAATCACAATTGCGACAACATGCGATCGAGGTCATTTCTGGAGTAGAGCGAGCGTATTGGGACTTAGTGTTCGCACTTCGGTATCTGCAGGTACAGATAGATGCCGTTAGACAGGCACGAGACCAGCTGGAAAGTAATCGTCGGCAGGTCGATCGGGGCGTTCTTGCTCCGATCGAGATAGTTGCGGCCGACGCTCAGATCACCACGCTAGAGCAATTGGTCTACGCCGCACAAGAAGGCGTTACCCGTGCCGAAAATGTTTTGAAGACCCTAATGCTACCGGATCGAACCGCTGTAGAATGGTCGCGACCGATCACCCCGGTCTCACCGATTGAGGTCGAAACGCCGGCTATCGGCTTGGAAGTATCGGTCGCTGAAGCGCTGAGGAATCGGCCGGAACTTACTCAACTCGATGAGAACGCAAAGATCAATGAGGTCGATCAGCGATTCTTTCGTGACCAAACGAAGCCCGAAATAAATTTGGTCGGCAGCTACTCGGCACAAGGGCTTGCGGGAACTGAAACTCCGGCTGCGATCAATCGGGCGACCGGCCTTAGCCGGGTCCCGCCAAATCTCGTAGGTGGACTCGGCAATTCGTTAACCAATCTTTTCCAGCAAGACTATCCGACCTATCGCGTTGGTGTCACGATCGGCCTTCCGTGGGGCAAAAACGTGGCGAAGGCAAATCTCGGTGTAGCCCGAGTTGAAGGTGAGCGGATCAAGAACATCCGTGCCCAGGCGGAACAGGTAATCGAAGCCGAGGTTCGTAACGCGTTGCAGACCGTCCGTTCGATCGAAGCAAGATTGGCCGCAGCACGTGCTTCACGCATATCCGCTGAACAACTTGCCGAAAGCGAGGTGCGACAATTCCGAGCAGGAACGACGACTTTCTATCTTGTCCAACAGCGCCAGACGGAACTTGTGATCGCACGAAGCCGCGAGCTTCAAGCGCAGACGGACCTCAATAAAGCGATCTCCGATTTCAATCGCGTTATCGGAAGAACGCTGACAGTCAATAATATTGATTTACAGTGACTTAGGATCACAAACGACAAATTTTTCCTTCATAATTTCAACCGAAAACTTCTGACTAATTTCTCGCTTTTTCCGCGCGAATGGATTATTATTCGCACTGTCTTCGGCAAAATCTCTGATTTTCGACGTCTCAGGTTGTGCGACAAATTCACTCACAAAGTCAGTACGTCAATTAAAAAAAGAAAAATGAAAAAAACAAACCTTCTCGGAATGGCGTTCAGTATTCTGTTCGTTTCGTTAATTAGCGGCGTTTCGTCCCATGGCCAGTCGACTGACCCAGATAATCCAACTGTTTTGACGCAAAGTGTAATTCAATGGAAAAACCCGGGCAATCGAGAGGTAGTGTTTTACTATACATTTACAGCGGGGCCGGGCACTCTTGAGGTGACAACGGATCAGAGATCTGGAGGTATAACTGCCATGCCAAAGCTATCTTGGCAGCTGTTAGACGCAAAGTTTAATCAAATTAAAAGTGAGGATATGTACCAGGTTACGACCGCCGAGAGAAAAGTGACAGAAGTAACTTTGACCAAGAAACAAAAGGTGATTCTTAAAGTCGTTGCTGCGGAACAACTAGTCAACTTCAAATTTCAGTTCAGCGGAGCGGTTAATTTTGCCGGTGGCAAGAGTAGCGGAAGTGAAGATATTCAGGAAATTACAGGTGAAGCAGTTGAGGGAACCCAGCAGATATGTATGCCGCGTAATGGAGTTTTGATCATGACCATGCAGGACGGCAAGAAAGCAAGGGTCGATCTCAGCAAAGTTCAAAAGATCGAAATTCAATAACGCGTTTGAAATTCAAACAAAAAGCATCCGTCTTCGCGGATGCTTTTCTGTTTCGTCGCAACTAAAGATAACTACGAATGATTCATAACTTAAATCCGCCGCGTGTCAGCATTGTTTCAAAGTTGGTCTTGTCGACTGCCTTGATATATGCGTCCCGCGGTTCGACGATGCCTTTTTGGACAAGGTCGAAAAGCGAATCATTGAGCATGACCATTCCGTGTGTTTTACCGGTCTGCATGGCCGATGGAATCTGGAACGTTTTTCCTTCGCGGATCAGATTGCTGATGGCCGGGGTAATTATCAGAACTTCGAGAGCTGCAACACGGCCTCCGCCCTTCTTTGGAAGAAGTGTCTGTGCGATCACGCCCTTAAGTGATTCCGAAAGCATCACGCGTATTTGTTGCTGACGATCGGCAGGGAACTGGTCGATGATTCGATCAACGGTCGAAGGAGCCGTCGTCGTGTGCAAAGTACCAAAAACAAGGTGACCCGTTTCGGCGGTTTCGATGGCGATCGAGATCGTTTCAAGGTCACGCATTTCGCCTACGAGCAAAATATCAGGATCTTCACGAAGGGCGGCGCGGAGCGCGTCT
>JBBSKW010000037.1:0-23827 GCA_038256005.1 Pyrinomonadales bacterium | reverse complement strand
TTTCCTTCTGCCCGATAAAACGGAAGAAGATACCGAAGCAATTCGGCAAAGCGGCTGACGGTTTCTGCGACCTCGGAATGTTTCTGCAGAAACTTGATGATCTTCTTATCTTCGCCGGTCATCTCGCGGAGAGCTCTGTCAAAGTACGGATTTGGCAAATGGCGAACGTCGAACATAAGATCCAGATCAAGTGGGTTTCCGTATTTGTGGCCGAAACTCACGATCTGTACCTTCAGCGGAATCGCTTTACCGGATTCATTGAACCGCTCAAGAATTAACCGCCGAAGTGTATGAACCGTATGATCGGAAGTGTCGATGATCAGATCTGCAAGCTCTCTGATCGCCCGCATGTCCTTTCGTTCGGATTTGATAGATGGCAGAAGGCCAGCACCTGAATCCGCCGGATGAGGCCTTCGCGTTTCGGAAAATCTTCGCTGAAGAGCTTCGTCGGAGGCTTCGAAAAATACAACGTAGGGGCGAACTTTTCGTTTCTCCAACTTCTTGAGCTCGCTCGGAAAATCGGCGAGGAAATGTCGTTCACGAATGTTGATGACTAGCGCCGCACGCTCGATCGCCGGTGCATCTTCATCGCCGGGGAGAAGTAGCTTCGCAAATGTCGAAAGCAAAGTAAGCGGCAGGTTATCAACGCAGAAATAGCCGAGATCCTCAAAGGCCTTCGTCGCCGAACTCATGCCGGAGCCGCTGAGACCGGTGATTATCAGAAACCTCGGAACCGTAAATGTACGAATTTCTGGTCTTTCCATTGTTTAATCTTTCGCCGCAACCATTGCCGAATGACGCTCGATCAACTTTGACGCGGCATCGTAGCCGGCGTTACGAAGTAAAAATATTCTAACGGCTGTATCAACGATAGTCGCAAGATTGCGGCCGGAACTAACCGGAAGCATAAACTTCGGAACGTCGATACCGAAGATCTCGTGCTGCATCATCTCAAGACCAACGCGTTCGATATTTGCGATCTCGGACCACTTCTTTAACTCGATGCAAAGCTCGATGTTTATACTTTTACACACAGCGGAAACACCGAAAAGATCGCGAACGCTAATGATCCCCAGCCCGTGGAGCTCAAGATGTTCAAACGTCAGCTCCGGTGCGGAACCTTCGAGACAGCCGCCGATCCGTTTGACTAAAACTGCGTCATCCGCAACGAGCCGATGCCCGCGTGTAACCAGATCGAGAGCACATTCTGATTTTCCGATACCGGATGGGCCGTTAATCAAAACCCCAATACCGTGCATCTCGAGCAACACGCCGTGAATGACCGTTTCCGGTGCAAGCAGCCGTTCAAGATGCAAAGTGATCATGCTGATCGCACGCGAACTAAGAAGAGGTGTTTGTAGGATCGGAATCGAATTGGAATTCGCAAATGCAACCAATTCCGCGGGCGGATCAAGCGATTTGGTCAAAAGCAGACACGAAACCCGAGTTGGGTCGATCTTCTGAAATGCAGCGCGTCGTTCCGACTCCGTGAGTTGCAACAAATAGGCGATCTCACTTTGACCTATGTTCTGAATGCGGCCGTGATGAATGTAATTAGGAAAGCCGGAAAGAGCGAGGCCGAACTTCTGAATGCGGTGCGAGTTCAATTTCTGATCGGCGACGCCGCGAACCCCGAACAAGACCGTCAATGGAAGTTCTGGTGGAACAGATGAGAGAAACTGTTCCACCGTTATCGTGCTTGCAACTACATTTTTATCTGCCATCAGCGAATTAGGGTTGGATCAAGCCATAGTTTCCATCTTTCCGTTTGTATATCACGGAGACCCTTTCGTTTTCGGCATTACGAAACACAAGGAACTGATTCTCCTCCGCAATCAGTTCCATGGCGGCTTCATCCGCGGTCATGGGTTTCACCGCATAACGCTTTGCACTGATGATCCGCGTAGCATTGGCCGCTGGAGCAACTTCTTCGTTTTGCCGAGCGATCGTGCCTGCCTTCGTCGCCTTATGAGCACGATCGATTACCTTGTTCTTCAATTTCAAAGCCTGCTTTTCGATCTTTGATATCGAATCGGAAAGCGATTTATACATGTCGGAACTGGTCGAATTCGCTGTAAGCGCATCGTTTCGCCAATGAACAACGATCTCTGACCGATGCCGGCCGCGTTCTACTTCAATGATCACATGTGCCTTTATCGGTTTGCCGTTAAAGATATGATCGATCCGTTTGAAATGATCTTCAACGTGCGCTTTGAGCGCAGGCGTTACTTCGATGTGCCGCCCGGAAAATTCAAATTTCATTAGTTCACCTCCGGAAATTGGAGCAATTGGTTAATGGGGTTCCCCGGTCAAATAACGGTTTTACGTTCGCGCGAACCGGGAATATTCATTTGGTCGCGGTATTTTGCGATGGTGCGGCGTGACAATTTCACGCCTTCTTTCGACAAAACTTTCACGATCTGTTCATCAGTCAAGGGCTTTCGTGTATCTTCCTCTTCGACCAATTTCTTGATCCGAAGCTTAAGTATTCTCGTCGAAACTTCTTCGCCTTCTTCGTTCATCATCCCTTCGCTGAAAAATCTGCGAAGCTCGATAACGCCCTGTGGCGTATGGGCGTATTTTCGATTTACAACTCGGGAAATAGTCGATAGATGCATACCGATGTCTTCGGCGACGTCCTTCAGCATCATCGGCTTGATAAAGGAAACACCGTTATCGAGAAACTCGCGTTGCCGATGAATGATACATTCGACTACGCGATAAATGGTCTGTCGCCGATGTTCGATGTTTCTAAGCAGATCAACCGCCGATCGGACCTTTTCCTTTATAAAATCCTTCGCCTCTTTCGAGGTTTCAGTTTGATCCAAAAGCTGATGATAGGTCGGGCTAATACGAAGCCGCGGACTGCCGTCATCGGTGAAATAGATCACATAGTCTTCATCGATCTTTTCGATATAAACTTCGGGTGCAACGAATATCGAGTCCTCAGACGAATAGCGACGACCCGGATACGGATCAAGAACACGAACCTTATTTATCTCCTCATTCAATTCATGGAGATCGCGGCCCGTGGCTTTTGCCAAGTGTTGTAATCGATGTGGCTGTAGATCTTCAAGGTGGTCTCGCACCAATTCAACGGCAAGCGAGCCTCCTTCACCGTTGGCTTCAAGCTGAGCGATCAAACACTCGCGAACGTCAACTGCTCCGCAACCAACGGGCTCGAGCATCATCACTTGGGCCCTTGATTCGATAGCATCTTCGAGATTGCAGCCTGACGTACTGGCTAATTCCTCAACAGAGATCGTGAGCCGGCCGTCGCTATCAAGATTCCCAATTACATTTGTCGCGGCACGAAGCTGGCCCGAACTTAATTCAAGCATGCTTAACTGCCATTCGAGATGCTCGCTGAGCGTTATCGAATGCGACAGAAACTGCTCAAAGCTCGGAGCATCATCCTTATATTCAATTTCTTGAGTTCGGTATCCGGGATCTAGATAATCCTGAAACTCACGACCGTAGTCGATCTCTTCAAATGCATCAGACCGTTCACCGTCGGATTCTTCGGAAATTTCGCGATCGGCGGCCGGCTCTTCGCCTGCACCATTGAGCGATGACTCCGCGGTGTTGTATGACTCGAATTCATCGCTAGTCGTGTCCAGACGCTCAGATTTCTCTGCCGAAAAAGTACTTTCGTCGGCGAAGTCACCATCTTCGCCCGCCGCATTTTGATCCAGGATGCTGTCCCCGATCTCTTTGACCTCATCGCCCGGCTGAACTTCTTCAAGTACCGGATTCGCCACCAACTCTTGTTCCACCAACTCAGTAAGCTCGATCGAATTCATTTGCAGCATCTCAATGCGTTGCCGCAACTGGGGCGTTAGCACCATTCTTTGCTGCAATGAAGTTGAGAGGCGAAGTGATGACATAGAAATTTCTTACGGTAATTAAAATTTACTGCAAACCGTGTTCCAAACCAAATTATAAGCCTTTCAGGGTATAAAAGAAAAAGTTGGAATGCTAGAAAGTAAAGCGTTCACCCAAATAGTTGCGACGAACTTCCGGGTCCTGCACAAGTTCACTCGGTATGCCGGAACGAAGCAGTTTGCCTTCAGCCATGATGTACGCTCGGTCGGTTATCCCAAGCGTTTCCCGGACATTGTGGTCTGTAATAAGAATACCGATCCCCTGCCCCTTGAGGTACATTATCAATTCCCGAATATCATCTATCGCGATCGGATCGATACCAGCGAATGGCTCATCAAGCAAAATATATCGAGGTTCCGTTGCGATACAACGAGCGATCTCGACTCTTCGGCGTTCACCGCCAGACAAGGCATCACCGCGAGTTCGGCGAACGTGTTCGATCCCAAATTCCTCAAGCAATTCTTCGAGCCGAGCAAAGCGGTCGGCCCGCGAAAGCTTGGTCGTTTCAAGAACGGCAAGGATGTTTTGCTCCGCACTGAGCTTTCGAAATACGGACGGCTCCTGTGGAAGATAACCTAGGCCCATTCGAGCACGAAGGTACATAGGAAGACCAGTTACATCTGAACCGTTTAGAAAGATCTTGCCCTGGTCCGGTGATTCCAAACCCGTGATCATGTAAAAAGTAGTCGTTTTTCCCGCACCGTTTGCGCCGAGCAGACCAACCACTTCACCTTCTCCAACGAAAAGGTCGGCACCATCAACCACTCGGCGACTCCCGAATGATTTCACAAGACCGACAGCGGACAGCAAATTTCCGTTAGACGGAATGGAATTACCGTTAGAAGGTTGTATTGATGATGGATCGGGGTTCAATGCTTTGCGTCGTTATTTATTGGTAACTTTATAGACTGATCGAATACGTCCCGGAGACGCCTGTTTACCGCTGCTGTTTGCCAGGACACGCTTGGTCTTCATATAGACAGTAAACTCGCTCGCCTTGGAGCTACCGTTCACAGAATCATCGATGGTCGCCGGATTGCCTCGCAGATACACTACTTCTTCCGCAGCCTCATATCTTGCAAATTCACCTGTCGCACGTTTGTCAGGCTGGGTAATTACCACATCACCATCGATCTCCGAGCGAGAAACTTCATTATTTGCGTCGAGAAAAACGTTTGCGACCTTACCTGTTAATCGGTCAGTGCCACGTCTAATGTCGACGCTGTTTTCGTAACGAACGATCCTAGATTCGCGATTGTACGACATACGTTCGGAAGATGCATTTACCGGTTCCGATTTGCTCCCCGCTGCCGCCTGCGAAAGCAGGCTTTGGACCGACCCGTCGGCGTTCAGCTGGCCATCTTTCTGTTTGATAGTGAGCCGATCGGTTCGAATATAATTCTCTTCCTGCCAGCCGCGAGCGTTGCCCGTGTAAACAGCGGTCTGCGTAGCGTGGTTGATCTCGGCGGAATCCGACGTGATAAAAACGGGCTTATTAGTTTTTGTGAACGGCGTCGAATTGCCGGTCGCCGCTTGATTGTAATATGTCGAGCTCACACGGCCGCGCAACGAACTTCGCTGTTCTTTTGTTAGCCAATCGATCTCCGTCGCACGTGTTCTAGCCTGGTCATTCCAAACCGTCGGTTCGCCGCCGCGCAAATTTAGCACGCCGCTCGCACTCGTAAATATAAACGAATCGGACGTGGCATTGCGGTCTAGTTCGGAAAACTTTGCGTCGCCAGACGCATTCAATGTATCGAGAGCGTTGCTACCTTCTTGAAACAGTGCTGTCACTCTGGCGGACGTTAATGTCTGAACCCCACGGCCCTCGGAGGCGACCAAGGGAGTCCGAATGGTCTTCGTTTTCGCTCCCGCGAGACAACTTTTTGCATTGTTCCCGGTAGCAAAAAAATCGCAATCGAATCTTGGTGCCGTAGTGATTGATCGATAATTTCCCGCCGTTTGTCTTATCGGCTCAATGTACAGTTCAGCACGGCCGATCGCTTCCGCATTTGCCAGGTTCTTCCCGTCGGCATGAAAAAAGGTACGGACCATATCGGCAATCACGACCTTGTTTGTTGCGTCTTCGGCATTGTTCGGAACGTCGATTCGCAAGGTAGTCCGTCCATCGGTCTGCATTCGTTCTATTAAGCCTTCACCTTTAAAGATCATTTCCAGAACATTCGAAGCGGACATCGTCAATTTGGAAAACTCTTTTGACTCTGCCGGCGTGACAACGGCAACCGGGCCTCCGATTGCTTTTGCATTTTCCAAACCCGAAGTCTTTGAAAAAAGCGCTAGGAGCTCGTTCGCCGTGACCTTAGTAGTTCGATCATCCGATGCCTGATTCATTACTGCCGAACCAACTACGTTTGCACTTTTCAAAGTTCGTTCCGAATAAAACACCGCGTTGATAACATTGCCCGAGACCGAAGAAGTTCCTTGACTTGATCGCGCATTCCCGGTGACGGTCGCCTTTGATCCAAGCTGATCGTACAAGATCGAATCGCCCGCGACCGTTGACGTGACACCATTCGAGAAACGATCAATGACCGCGTTCTGACGAAGATCGTATCGATCGTGAGTCTTATCGTAGAGAGCGTATCCAGACGTTATTTTTGTGTTCGTCGCGCCCGCTTGAACAACGTCTATGGAAACGTTCTCGTTTAATTCCAACTTCGAAACGTCTCGCTTATTTGCATCGTCAGCGGTGAGAAAGATCGTTGCCGTCGAAGACTTCGCAACCGCTGTTTCGGTCACTGCTCCTTTCGCCGAGGTGAAGCTTCCGTTCACGCCGCCCTTCAATTCGATCTTCTCCTTGGCCTGATCATACGAGGCATAAGCAGCCGTCGTCTTCGAGATCGTTGCTCCGGCGGAATCGCTGGTTCCATCCGTTTCGATAACAACATCGCGGAGTAGTTCGATCTTTCGTTCGCCGATGTTTACCTGAGCGCCGAAGGAAGATCCTTTGATACCTGCCCGCTCAAAAGTGATCGCCTCTTCTGCCTCTGCTAAATTCGCACCACGTTTGTAAGTTATCTGTTCGGTCTTTACGATCAACCCATCGCGGCTTTGAACTGCAACATCTCCGGCAAAATAAGCAGTGAAATTCTTTTGATCCTCGGGAACATAAATGCTTTTTGCGGCAGTTATCGTGTCGGACATTTGTCCGCCTTCCGCAAACACCTGAAGGAACACATTCTCAAGTTCTTGATGGTTATCGGAGAAAGTCGTGGCACGGTCCGCCTTGATGTAGTACTTAATAACCTCGCCATCCGTCTCCTTTCGCTCATAGCCTTCGACGACAGCAACGACCTCTTCTGAAAGGCTTGTCGGAAAACCGGTCATTCGAAAATCCGGATCCCGGCGACCGAGCAATGCAAAGATCACGACAACGATCAGGACAACCAAACCGCCGAGCGAAAAATAGCGCAGCAATGCCGGGACACGAGTGCCGACCTTAATTTTCTTTACTGCTTGTTCCGCCGCCATTCTTACTGATTATCGACCCTTATATCTTGCACTACAAGTTGCAACCGACGCATTCCCTGCCACGTATTTGCCTCAAGCGTGTAAGCAACTTCGATGCTTTGGCCTGCTGTTAGCGTTCGCCCCAATAGTAGTTCCGTTCCGCTCCACCATACGGCTCCTAGCCTTCTGTTTTCACTATCTGTGAGAAACAATTTCAGATGCTTCTCTTTCATTACGAACGGTTCGCCGGATAATTTTAATTCACTTGTAACAAAAACAGGCTTTGGATTTCCGGCACCAAACGGCTCAAGCCGCGAGATCTCATCGATCAAAGCCAAACTCAATGTTGAAGAAGCCACGGGCGCATCGATCTCAAGGATCGGGGACATATCGCTTTCGGAAAAAGCTTCAAAGGCATGTTCATTGAGTCTTTTTCGGAGTTGATCGATGTTCATCTCAGACATCTTCATTCCGGCCGCGGCGGCATGTCCGCCAAACTGTTCTAAAAGATCGCTACACGTCCCCAACGCATCGACCAGATTGTAACCGCGAACGCTTCGAGCGCTACCGTGGGCAACTCCGTCTTCAATAGACAGGACGATCGTAGGCCGATTCATTCGCTCGGCTAATCTTGAAGCAGCAAGACCTATCACGCCGCGATGCCAACCTTCACCCGCGACCACAATGAAATCTTTTTCGAGAACTTCCGCATATTCCAAAAATGCTTTCTCGGTTATCTCCTGCTGCATCTTCTGCCGCTCGCGATTTCGGCTATCAAGAATTTGTGCAAGGCCGCGTGCTCTGGTGAAATCATCTGCTTCCAATAATTCGACAACGTGTTTCGCGACATCCATTCTGCCCGCAGCGTTTATCCGCGGAGCGATCCTGAAACCAATATGCGTGCTCGACATCTCTGATGTGCAATCCGCGACTTCCATCAATGCCCGAAGCCCGTGATTCTTTGTCTTCAATAGATCGACAAGTCCGAGCGATACGATCACGCGGTTCTCGCCGGAAAGATTCATTATATCCGCGACAGTTCCGATAGCGGCGATCTTGAGAAATTGCGGGACCAAGTCTTCGCGATCTTGAGTCAAGAGAAGAGCGTGAGCTAATTTGAACGCAACGCCGACTCCGGCGAGATGTTTGTCGGGATATTCGCAACCGGTTTGATTAGGATTTACTACAGCGACGGCGGGCGGGTTTCCGCGTATTTCATCAGACAAATGATGGTCGGTGACGATGAAATCAAATCCTGCGTTCGCGGCCCATTCGAGAGGTTCAAAGCTGCGTATACCGCAGTCAACGGAAATTCCAAGCGTGCAGCCGCGTTCTTTTGCGGCTTCCAAAGCGGGAATGTTTATACCATAGCCTTCGGTGAATCTATTCGGGATGTGATATTCCGATTCAATTCCAAGAATACGAAAAACATTGCGGAGCAAGACCGTGCCGGTAGTTCCGTCAACGTCATAATCGCCCCAAACAAGAACCTTTTCCTTACGTTCTGCCGCAAGAAGAATCCGCTCGACGGCTTCCTGCATTCCTTTCAGAAGAAATGGATCATGCAACTGGTCGAATGAAGGTCCAAGAAACCGACGAGCACTTTCCGCATCAGTATATCCGCGTGAAATAAGCAGTGCCGCGGTCAACGGATGCACTCCGATCTCCGCCGCAAGAATATTTACTGCGGCGCGATCGTGTTTTTTAAAGCTCCATTTCTTTGGAAGTGTCACGGATGAAAGACCTAAACGTTGACGACCGGATCAAGGACGCCGCGAGACAATAAAACAAGAATAATAATGCCGAGCACAACACGATAAACAATAAAAACTAACGTGGAATATTTCCGTAGAAACGCCAGCAGAAACCAGATCGCCAAATATCCGACGATTCCGGACACGATCGTCGCCATCAACAGCGGCAGCATACTTTCAGTAGGAATTATCGAAGCCGCTTCTCGCAATTGTAAAAGTCCGGCCGCCGTTATCGCGGGTATTGAAAGCAGAAAAGAAAACCGCGCCGCTGCCTCGCGTTTTTCACCAACAAATAATCCGCCCATGATCGTCGAACCGGAACGGCTCGCTCCGGGCATTAGTGCCAAGACCTGAGAAAATCCAACCGCGATCGCATCGATCAACCCAAAGTCTTCAATATCACGAGTTCCCCGGCCCGATCTTTCGTACCATTTACTGACGAGTTCGGCGATGCCAAGCAAGATGCCGATCGCAATCAGCATAATTGCGATAATCCAAAGATTTTTTGTGTCCGGCCCCTCGATCTGTTCCTTAAAAAGAAGTCCGATAGTGCCGATGGGAATCGAACCTAAGATTATCAACCAACCGATCCACGAATCGTGCGACATCCATTCCGGCCGCAAGCCGCTATTTGAGCCAAACGAACCGCGATTTCCGCCGACCAATCCAATATGATCCCGCAAGAACGCTACTGAGATCTTCCAGATGTCCGACGCGAAATAAATAAAGACGGCCGCGATCGTGCCCAACTGAATAACGGCCATCGTCGCGGTTATTTGCTGCGGATCACCGCCAAAAATTCCCGTCCAGCGGCTTGCAAAGACAAGATGTGCGGTAGAACTGATCGGTATAAATTCGGTCAACCCCTGAACGATTCCGAGAATGACTGCCTGCAAATAATCCATAAAAATAAAACAGAGATTAGCATAACTGAGGGTAGAATCCTTTCGGCCCGAAAGCTATTATCTGGGTTTATACGTGTCTATGCTGTGGATGAAACTATTCCCGATACCTTGCTCGTCCGGCGATACGGTCGTACATCCACGAGGGCCTGAATTTGCCTGCGCGGACGATGGTTGCGAGCTGCCAGGGGAAGGCCGCGAACGCCTTTTTCTTCTCGATCGCCTTAATAATCAGCGGAATTGCGTCTGCAAGTTCCATCAAAAAGGGCATTTTGTTCTCGCGGCCTGACGTAAGCGGAGTTTTAATGAAGCCGGGCTGAATAATTGTTACGTCCACGCCCTTGTGCTTCACGTCGAGCCGGACGCTTTCGAAAAATGCGGTCATTCCGGCCTTGCTTGCGGAATATGCGGCGGATTTCGGAAGCCCGCGAAAGCCCGCAAGGCTGGAAATTGCGACAATTTGTCCGGAACCGCGTTCGAGCATCTTCGGCACGACGGCATAAACAGCGTTTACGGCGCCTAAAAGGTTCGTATCGATAACTTTCTTGACGGCCTGCGGTGTGTAACTTCTGGTCTCGTCATCATTTCCGCCTATCCCGGCGTTCGCGATCAAGATATCAATATGCCCAAATTCGCCACGCAGTTCATCAGCGGCCTGTGCGACCGCGATCTCGTCGGTCACGTCAAGCGGAAAGACTCTAGCCCAACCGATAGCCACCTTGCAGCGGTCGGCAAGGTCTTCGAGCTGTTCCTTTCTTCTCGCCGCAAGTCCCAAAACCGCTCCGCGTTTTGCCAGAGCCAGAGCAAGCCCTTCGCCGATCCCGCTCGAAGCGCCGGTTAAGAAAACCACCTTGCCGTTCCAACTAAATGCCATTAGACCCCTATTTTACTGCATCATCGCCGGCGGCTCACTGTCGGAACTTATCTTAGTCCTTACCTCAACACATTTGGCTTTGATCGCCGATTGCGTCGCATTCTCAAATTCTTTCTTGTACGCCACACTGTTACTATCGTACCCCATCTTTATCCGCGCAGTCTCTAACAGGCCGCGCAGCCGTTAGCACTTAAATCGTTTTAACAAAGATCGGCTACATATGGGCCAAGAACGCGCAGTGTGGTGGCGAGATCGTTCTGTTTTACGAGAATATGATCGCGCGAGAAGGCGGAAATTGGGAAAATGGGAACTCCGGCGGCGGCGAGGATGCGGGAAACTTCGGCAATGAAGCCGACGACCTCGAAATCCATCGCGATATCAAAGGTTAACAGCCGAAACCCTCTCTCGACCTTCATTGCATCATTAATTCCCGGTCCGATCGCCAACATATCCGTGTCGTCCAGCAAAAGCGTGACCTCGCGGCTGTCCATAAAGATCATAAACGGCGCCGACATCCGCGGAGAAAGCTCCGGCCGCGACAACAATCCCTGCCACGCCGCCCGATCCATCGAGCACAAAGTAAATGTCTCCGCCGCAACTTCAACTCGGGAAGAACTCAGTAGCTCAGAGGCATCCCTCATACCTCAACGACCGTTGTTACGATCACAGGTTTTGTTCCTAGTTCCCTTTGGACAAATCTTTTTAGGTGAATGCGGAGATTCTCTTTGAAGACGGTCTTGTCGGCGATCTGGTCGCGTTTCATATTACCGACGGCGTCGACGACGGTTTGTCGGGCTTTGGCAAGAAAGCCATTCGTGGGATCAATGTGGGCTACGCCGTTCATTGTCAGCTGCGGATCGCCGGAAAGTTGGTGCGTCGCTTTGTTTACGGTAACCACGAGAGATATCGAACCGCCATAGGCGAGTTTCTTGCGTTCGCGGACAACGTCGTATTCGATCGCGCCGGAAGATTCCTCGTCGATAAAGGTCTTAAACATTTCGTGTCTGCCGGAAATGCGGGCTCCGTACTCGTCGATCTCAAGAAAATCGCCATTTTCGATCAAAATAATGTTGTCATCGTTGTATCCGGCGACATGATTTTTTACATATTCCTTATGGCGGAATAGCATCCGGTATTCGCCGTGGATCGGGACGAGGTATTTTGGCCGCGCGGTTTCGACCATGATCTTAATGTCTTCCTGCGAGGCGTGGCCGGAGACGTGTACGAGCCTTCGTTTTTCCTCAATGATGTTCGCACCGCGTTTATAGAGGCAGCCGATTAGCCGCGAGATGTTCTTTTCGTTTCCCGGGATAATGCGGGCGGACAAAACGACGGTATCGCCTTTCCCGATTTCCATACCTTTGTAGGTCGAGGTCGCCATATTCCACAACGCCGCACGATTTTCCCCTTGCGAGCCGGTCACGAGATAGCAAACCTCATCATCATCGTATTTTCGAGCGTCCGAAAGATCGATCATCGTATCGTGCCCGACCTTTACTAGGCCTTGATCTACGGCGATCTCTACATTCTTTTGCATCGAACGGCCAAGAACACAAACTTTGCGGCCATATTCTTTAGCAACGTCGAAAATTATTTGCAGGCGGTGAATCGAAGAGGAAAATGTGGCGACAAATAATCGTCCCGTGGTCTCTTCAAAGATCTCCTGGAAGGCAGGAATTACGGCTTGTTCAGAAGGTGTTCTTCCCGGCACGGTCGCATTTGTCGAATCGCCAAGCAATGCGAGAACTCCGGCGTCACCATACTTCTTTAAGGTTTTTAAGTCGTAAGGCTTGCCGATAACGGGCGTGTCATCGATCTTGTAATCACCCGTATGGATGACCGTCCCGATCGGCGTGGTGATTGCGAGTGAAAAACAGTCGACCAAGGAATGCGACGCGTGAATGAATTCGATCTTAAAGTTGCCGACCTCAATAATATCGTTCGCTTTTACTCTGTGGAGCAGAACATCATTAAGCATGTTGTTCTCTTCGAGCCGCTTTTCCGCGAGAGCGATCGTAAACCGTGAAGCGTAAACGGGAAGATTGAACTTTCGCAGGATGTAACTGAGCGCTCCGATATGGTCTTCGTGGCCGTGAGTAAGGATTATGGCGGTCAGATCGTCGCGATATTCTTCGAGAAAATCAAAATTCGGTATCGAAATGTCCACTCCGTAAGGCGTCTCTTCAGGAAAACCCATTCCGGCGTCCACAACGATCATCTCGTCGCCGTATCGCATGCCCATGCAGTTCATCCCAAACTCACCGATCCCGCCAAGCGGTATTATTTCTATTTTATTCAACGCTATACGCCCCTTTTTGTAATCTATTAGGTTAACACATCAGGAAATACATAGGTAAAAGGTTTCGTCGATCAGGTTGGTGAGGTCGCAGACGTGATCGCGTCCAAAAGCGATTCCCATTCGGTAAGAGTTAAAGTTTCAGCCCTTCGTCCGGAATCGATCTCGGCCAGTTCTAGCAGGCTGCTGGGATCGGGCAAATAGTTCTTAAGGTTGTTGAGAATAGTTTTACGCTTCTGTCCGAACGCCGCACTTAGCAAGTTCCGAAATTCTTCGGGATGATTGATGGCTTTGGCGTTCGGCGTCAGCTTTATGACCGAGCTCCAGACCTTCGGTTGTGGTCGGAATGCAGTCGGCGGAACATCGAAAAGCTTTTCTGTCGTGAAGGCAGATTCGACAAGAACCGTTAAATAGCCTCGATGAGAATTTCCCGGTTCCGCTGT
Source organism: Pyrinomonadales bacterium (assembly GCA_038256005.1). Classification (GTDB taxonomy): domain Bacteria; phylum Acidobacteriota; class Blastocatellia; order Pyrinomonadales; family Pyrinomonadaceae; genus OLB17. Next base: position 10,202 of record JBBSKW010000037.1, on the reverse strand, counting down.
AATTCGGTCGACGACCTCGCGTTGAAACATCAACACCAGCGAAGAAAAGCATTCTCGGTGCTCGTTGAGTTTTTGAAGAATTGCAGTCGAAATATAGTATGGCAGATTCGCAACAACCTTCGCCTTTAGATCTGAGATCTCAGCACTCGTATTTGAAAGAGTTAATGATCTGAAATCAAACTCGGTCGCATCGGCTTCAAAGATCTTGAAATTCAAATGCTCTGAGAACCTGTCTCTCAACATCGGCACAAGTTCTCGGTCTATTTCAACCGCGATAACGTTCGCGCCCGAGTTCACCAATTTTTCAGTTATCGCACCGCGTCCCGGACCGATCTCGATGATCGTGTCATTTTCCAAAGGTTCAACCGAAGCGATTATCTTTGAAATATAGCTGTCATCGGCAAGGAAATTTTGTCCGAGGGATTTTTTGGCGTAAGAATGTTTCTTTGATTGACCCATTTGTTCAATGGGTATAGCCGGTTATCTCGATATCCTCGCCATGTCGGATTATCTCGATGTCGCGAAGTTTAAACGAACCGGTCAATTCAGCCGCGCCATTTCCACCGATTGCCATCGGAGCCTCATCACCGCCGATGATTATCGGGGCGATCAGAAACGAGACTTTGTCTACAAGCCTTGCATCGACAAACGCTCCGGCAACCGCCGTTCCGCCTTCGACCAACACGCTTTGAATATCACGTCGCTTCAATTCCTCTAAGACGCCGGGCAGGTTTCTCGCACCTAACTCGACTGGAACGATCTCGACGCCGCACTCCGTCAAGGGTTGCGTGATCTCGGGGTCGATACAGTTAGTCATTACAAGCGTTGGAGCCTCGTCGGTCGTTGTCGCAAGTATCGAATCGCATGGCAAGCGAAGTCGATTGTCGAGAATTACGCGCGTAAGAGGTCGTCGACGCGGCAAGCCGCTACGATCGGTTAGCGAAGGATTATCGACAGACGCGGTCGTACCGCCGACCAGAATTGCGTCGTGTTCGTGGCGAAATTGCTGAACACGCTCTCGTGCTTTTGCGCCGGAAAGCGCGGTCGAAACACTGTTCGTGAGTGAAATTCGGCCGTCTAACGACATCGCAAGTTTCAGATGAACGAAAGGTCTTTGTTTTTTATGCCAGCAAATGAATTTTTCATTTAGCCGCGAAGCTTCCTCAGCTAGAATACCCGTGACAACCTCAATGCCCGCGTTCCGCAAACGCTCGAAGCCCCTTCCGGAAACGAGAGGGTTTGGATCCTCGATCGGGCATATAACGCGGCCTATCCCCGCATTGATCAAAGCCTCGGTACAGGGCCGTGTCTTGCCGTGGTGAGCGTGGGGCTCAAGCGAAACGTATGCGGTTCCGCCGCGAGCTTTCTCGCCCGCTTGCTCGAGGGCAATAACCTCTGCGTGGATAACATTATCCTTGATATATGTTCCTTCACCGACGACCTCGCCAGTCGCGGAGACGATTACACATCCCACAAGTGGATTCGGCGAAACGAGACCGATCCCTTTCGCCGCGAGTCGAAGAGCACTAAATGTGAGAGCGATATCAGTTTGGTTAAATTGCATCAGTACGTCCGTTAAACACAAGCGAATCTCTTCTGCTCCCGGTCCAGATCAATTGAACAACCCGTTGACATAATTCTCAGCGTCAAAAACCATTAGATCGTCAACCTGTTCGCCAATGCCGACATAGCGGATCGGCAGATTGAGTTCTTTTGATATCGCGACCGCGATTCCGCCCTTTGCCGTGCCATCAAGCTTTGTCAGAACGATACCGGTCACGTTGGCGACTTTCATGAACTGCCGGGCCTGTTCAAGACCATTTTGGCCTGTAACAGCGTCGATAACAAGCAATGTTTCGTGCGGGGCCTGCGGCACCTCACGCCCCGCGATTCGTTTCATCTTTTCGAGTTCTGCCATCAGATTCGCCTTATTGTGCAAACGACCGGCAGTATCGACGATCAAAACATCTGAATTGCGTGACTTGGCCGATTGCAACGCGTCAAACAATACTGCGGCTGGATCCGTTCCCTGTTTTTGTTGAACTATCGGCACGCCGGCACGTTCCGCCCAGATCTCGAGCTGATCTGAAGCGGCCGCTCGAAAGGTATCCGCCGCACAGATCAGTACCTCATTGCCTTCGTTTTTGATCCGTTGCGAAAGCTTGCCAATTGTCGTTGTTTTCCCGACGCCATTGACACCGACCACCATCAAAACGTAAGGCTTGATCGATTCATCAACGGCCGTCTCCGACGCTATGCCAACCTCTTTCGAATGGTGAAGGATATCGAGCAGCTCGTTCTTCATCACCGATTTCAGTGCGGCGATGTCGTTGATCTCTTGCCGTGATACGCCCCTGCGAACCGCTTCCAACACCTGCATCGTCGTTACAACACCGATATCTGTCGAGATAAGCAATTCTTCGAGCTCATCAAGCAGTGTCTCGTCGATCTGCTTTCTACCTTCAAAGATCGTGTCCAGCCTGGAGTTGATCGAATCCCGCGTTTTGGCGATCGCATTCGTAAAACGAACACCGATCTCCTTCTCAACCGCTTCTTCTTGGGCCTTCAACTCTTCGAGAGATTTATCGAGTCCGAGAATTGATGTATTAAACTTATCTTCTTTCTTTCTGCGCCAAAACAATGCCATATGACTCCGTTCTCAATGAAACTATCGAGTATAAAAAAATATCGCACCTTGAACAACGTGCGATATTGAACGGTCTCGACCCGAAGGGGACAAGGCCTCTAATTTCTTACGATCTATGGTTCCAATTCGAACAGCCACCCGATGCTCAGGATGTCACTCCACCCTTTGCCGTTTCGGCCGCTCGTGAAAGGGCTGGCGGTTCTTCAGGGTTGTAATTAGCCCTGAGCGCCTGCGCAACTCCAACGTTTACCTGTTTTTCGCCTGCTTTCTCTGAAGAAGCCATTGACTGGACTACACCACGACCGATCTCACCCAAACTGCACCCACGAATCAACGCCTCAACAACTGCACCGTCATAACGAATGCCGACAAGTTCACGGATCTTATCAAGGGCATCGTCGAGCAACATTCCCTTGGAGTATGGCCTGTCGATCGTCATCGCATCAAAAGTATCAGCGACCGAGACGATCTTTGCTTGAAGCGGAATCTCTTCACCCGACAAGCCTTGTGGATAGCCCTGCCCGTTGACCATTTCGTGGTGCATGTACATCCCGGGTAAAAAATCTCGCATTGCCGGTATCTGCGACATTATCTTGTGGCCTTTAGCCGGATGTGTCTTCATTATTTCGTATTCTTCAGTCGTAAGCGCCGCCGGTTTCTTGAGAATACTGTCATCTATCGCGATCTTTCCAACATCATGAAGCAAGGCACTGATGCGCAGGGTCTCGAGCTCATCTTCAGGCAGATTCAATTGCTTTCCTATAGCAAGCGAAATACGTGCAACTCTTTCGGAATGACCGCGAGTGTACTTGTCTTTTCCGTCGATAGCCGCAGAAAGTGCTTTTACTGTACCGACGAAAAGTTCGCGGTTCTCGGCCGCGGCTTTGGCAAGACTCGCAATGTGTTCTTCGAGATTGTCGGCCATCGTATTGAACGATTTACCCAATGTACCTATCTCGGTAATGTTTCTTGTATCAACCCTTGTGCTCAAATCACCGCCGGCGATCTGTTCCGCTGCGGATGACAGATGTAGGATCGGCGATGTCAGGCTTCGAGCCGCTACGAATCCGATTAAAAGGGCCGACAGCGCAAATGCAAGGCTAATCATCCATGTTTGCGTCTTCATCTCGCCTACCGACGCCAGAGCTTTTGCTTCATCCTGCATAGTTACAACGCCAAACTGTCGGTCAGGCCCGATCGCAACCGTTGAATACGCACCGATCATTTCATGCTGGAAACCTTCGAATTCCGCCGTAAATGGAACAAGACCGGACTGGAATTGTGCAAACGAACTCTGCCATTCATCAACGATCTTGAGATTTGTAAGGGATCGGCGTTCCCGACCGAGCGCGTTATCAGGATGAAATACTGTTCGACCATTCGCATCAACTACAAAAACAATTGGTAAGCCGGATTTCCAAAGGTCAGCTTCTGCGGTTTGCTCCATTCCAACCACATCGCGGCCGATCCGTTTTAGCGAGACAATGGCAATAACAGATGCGATCTTTACGTCGGAAACAATAACTGGTGACGCAATAGTTAAGACAGGCTCGCCGGCCGAACCGATTATTTGTGGTTCCCCTACAGATACATCGACATTCGAAGGTGATTCGATTATCTTCAAAGCGATAGAATCAACCTCAGTTTTGGCAATATTTCCGGGCCGGTATAGTGATAACGAATCCAGTCCTTCAGGCTTTACAAATAGTGCAATAACGTCAGGATTCTCGCGTAGCGTATTGCTTAGCTGCAGATCTGTTCGCGGCGACATGAAAATGCCCGGGTCGTTTGAAAGTGCGAATGCATCCGCGAGGCCCGTCACCATATCACGGTAACGTTGGCCAAACATCTCAATCTGACGGGCCTTTTCCTGAACTAACTGGATCTGATATCGATTTTCTACCGCCCTCAACTCGGTCGCACTTCGACCCGAAAGGAACCATCCAACGAGCATTATCGGGACCATGCCTACAAAAAGTAGTGCAAAGACCACGAAATAGATCAAACTAATTTTAATGGGTTTCTGAGGCATTCAAGGCAGGAGCGTGGGCGCACACCAAACTCAAGTATATCTGGAATACTTTGCGTTGGTCAACAACTTTTAACAATAAAATGCGCTCTTTAACGTTGCCATGAGCCTTCCCATCCAGAAACGCGACGTTTGTGCAATGAATTCGATCTGGTTAACAGCCTGAGCATGTGTCCAAGAACGGCTCTTTGGCTATAATGTTTTGACATGTCCCCGATTCCTGGCAAAAGCTCGAAAAGATCTTTGATGAAGCACTATTGCATTCTGAAGAAGATCCCAAGTGAAGTCGTGGATCGGGAGTGTGCTGATGACATTGAACTTAGTAAAGAAGTCTTGAAGCTGCTTGAATCGGAAAAGGCGGCGGATAGTTTTACCGGAGAGATCGGACGCGGCGGGATGCGTGTGTATTTCACATTTCCGGTCCAAGCTCCCGACCAGTTCGTTGCCGACGCAGGCTTGTTTGCGGCAACAGTTCCCTTGCGTTGTGCGGCAACTGCAAATGCCGAAACGAGTATTGAAACGAACAGCGTTAGTAAGGTTAGTCTGTACATAAAATTCTCCACGGTACTCAACGCGAGATCCGCTCCGGTTCCGTATCACTTCGGTCGAGCCAAACTCTAATCAAACATTAAGGGTGTGTGAAGCTGTTTAGAAGTTTGGATGCATCCAACCTTTCCCTGCAATCGAAGACCTTTCCAATGAGCAAACGCATTGTATTGATCGGCGGAAGCTATGGCATTGGAAACGCGTTGGCTGCGAAATTGGTTGGTGAAGGCCATCAGGTAACGGTCGTCAGCCGGACCGCAGGCGATCTTCAAGGCGTAAATTACCTTTCGCATGACGCCGCTTCATCTGAGCCGTTCCCTGCCATCGAAGGTGCGATCGACGGGCTTGCGTATCTTCCCGGGACGATAAATCTCAAGCCGTTTCACAGGTTGACGAACGAGGATTTCCTCACCGATCTGAAAATCAACGTGCTTGGAGCGGTCGGTGCAATTCGCACATATCTGCCTAATTTGAAAGAAAGTTCAATGGCTTCAATTGTTCTGTTTAGTACGGTTGCAGTTCAGACGGGAATGACATTTCATTCATCGATAGCGGTTGCAAAAGGTGCTGTCGAAGGCCTAACGCGTGCACTCTCAGCTGAGTTCGCACCGAAGATTCGCGTTAACTGCATCGCCCCCTCGCTTACCGAAACTCCGCTTGCCGAAAAGCTTTTGAACACGCCGCAAAAGCAGGAAGCCGCAACAGATCGGCACCCGCTGAAGCGTTTCGGTAAACCCGAAGACGTCGCGGATGCCGCTGCTTTTCTCTTGACCGGAAATTCAGGCTTTATCACCGGTGCCATCATTCCGGTCGATGGCGGTCTAGGCTCGATCAGGTGATAGTGATGGAAACCGATCTACAAAGATCGAAATGTTGCTCATCGGAAAGGCAAGTCTTTCCGGACACCCTTGCAGCAAGCCGCAGGATTCTAAACAGCATCAAACGTCCTTTACGGTTGGATCAAACCCGTTTCGCTATAACGAGCGTAATGTCGTCGTTCGCCGGAGCAGTTTGGGTAAATGCTGATAGAGCGGATTCGACCTTATCACGCATTCCGGCCGCCGAAGCATTGCGGTGCGTCTGAACCACTTGAGTTAAACGATCCATACCAAACTCTTCATCGAGCGGGTTCACTGCTTCAGACACACCGTCCGAATATACAACAAGTGTGTCACCCATCCCGAGGTTCAAAACGCCTTCTTCATAGGTCGCCATCGGCATCAGCCCGAGCGGAAGTCCGCCTGCGTCAAGCTGCGACATCGCTCCATCGGCTTTCGCAACAAGCGGCGGATTGTGGCCTGCATTGATGTACCGAACGAGGCCTGTTTCCGGATCGAGTTCACCTAAAAAAAGTGTTACAAAACGGTTCGCCGGCGTGTTCTCGGCAAGGTATTCGTTAACCGACGTGACCGTCTGCCAAAGCGAACTTTTGGCGGCGATCTGTGCATGTATCGCGGCATGAAGGCTCGACATCAGCAAAGCCGCGGCAGTTCCCTTTCCCGAAACATCGCCGAGAGCGATCATCATCTTACCGTCAGGCCGACGTATAAAATCGTAATAATCGCCACCGATCTCGTAACACGAAAAAGAGATTCCTTGAAATTCGTATCCCTGAACGATCGGCGGGCCTGAAGGCTGAAAGCGTTGCTGGATCTCGGTCGCCAGCTCAAGCTCACGTTCCATTCGCTCCCGTTCCATACGCTCTTCGAGCAGCGTGGCGTTCTCAACACGAATCGAAGCGACCGAAGCAAGCGTGGTCAGAATGTTCAAATGCTCTTCACTGAATGTCGTTTCGTACGTCGGTGAATCTGCGTAGATCAGGCCGAAGATGTTGCGTTCATCGACCGAAAGCGGCACCGCCAGCACCGACCGAATTCCCTGCAGCATCACCGTCTGGGTTGAAAAGCGTGGGTCTTGCTGTGCATCAGCGGTCAGCACGGACTTGCCGTTCTTCAGCACTTCGTTCATCACGCTGTGGCTGATGCGAACTTCGCTTAGCTGCTCTTTCTGATTTCGAATGCGTGCAACGACGATCTTCATCCCGTCAACCCCGGCATCGTCACGGAGCATGATCACACAGCGTTCGGCGGGAACGGCTTCGAAAACAAGTGATGCTACCTGATCGAGCGTCTCATCCAGATTGCTAGCCGAAAGCAAAGCAACGCCCACTTTACTGATCAACCCAAGAAGATCGTTCCGTGATGAGAACTGTCCTTTTAACAGTTCGGTGGTCGGGATGCGACGGCTTTGGAACGAGATCGTCTTTGAAGGATCAAGAGCTTCGGTTCGATCTGCGATCAGCGTGGCTCCGGATACCAACAACGGAATGTCGTCGTCAAATACCATCACGCTTTCGCCGATCTGGATCTCATCGCCATTAGAAAGAGGAACGGCGTGCTTTATGACAACGCTGTTGTAACGAGTGCCATTAGCCGAACCGAGGTCCTGCAGCCAGAAGGAATCGCCTTCCTGTCTGACCTCTGCATGAAGCCTGGAAGCGAATGCGTCAGGAATACAGACATCGCTGCGGGCAGAACGTCCGATCGTCGTCCTAAGACGAGATAGCTCGATCGTTTCGGGCAGTCCGTTACCGGTTTTTAAGATTAGCCGTGCCATACAATTCGGGGGAAATTACCTTGAGCTTTTGTGTGCGTAGATCACGATCGTACGAGCCAAATAGTCGTGTAAGGCCCTGCCCCTCGGGCTTAGGGCAGACCAGAAAAAAGAGATCCCGAGCGTTAACGGAAAAAGAAGCACGGCCAAGACCTGCCGCACAAGCATTTGTCTGACCGACGGCTCGGTACCGTCAATGGACACTACACGAAGGCCGGTAATCATCTTTCCAAGCGTTCGTCCGGTCGCAAGAGGCAAAAGGACGATGCTTACAAAGCCGATCAGCGTTCCGGTAACCCAACCGATATCATTCAATCCGCTTGTCAGTAATCCTGCACCGTCGTTTCCATAGGCTCTGCTCAGAAGCAGGAACCCTGCCGGCAGCATCACAAAGATCAAGTAATCGGCGATCAGACCACCGCATCGCAGTGCGAACGGAGCCGCAACACGATCCGGTTCGAAGTTTACGAGTTTTTCTCTTACACGAACTAACTCAATATTGGTGGTAGATGGACCAATTACCTTTGTCGACATAGTAAAGCGAACTAATTAACCAACCATAAAATGAAGGACCGTATCACCTATTTTGATCTTGTCGCCGTGCGTCAAACCGTGCGGTTTATGCGGCGGAAGCCTAAACGATTCGTTCAACGCAGACGTGAGCAAAGTGCCGTTTGACGAACCAAGGTCTTCAACATGAAACGCCGTTCCCGCTCGCCAGATCCTTGCGTGACGACGTGATATCTTCGTCTGCGGATCGTACTTTGAGAGATCAACTTCCGGGAAGATATTCGACATCGGATCGCGTCGGCCAACAAGATTCTCGTCCTTCTGAAGAAGATATGACGGAGCGTTCAAGTCGGTCGTGCCTTCGACGATCAAACGTGCGGTCTTCGGTGCCGAGCTGTATATTTCAGCGTGTACGCCTTGTTGTGCCATCGGCTGTTTCGCTCCGCAGAAAGCACAGAACATATCGGTCGCAACTATCTTTTGACCGCAGAATCCGCAGAACACTTGTTGGCTCGCAAGGCTAACGGCAACCGGTGCAACACTTGCACCATAGGTCACATCGCCTTTCTTCAACATATCCAGATGCTCTTCCAGAACCGAACGAAACTCGCCGGCAGTTCTGTATCTGGAATCGGCGTTGTATTCGACCGATTTCATCAAGATACGTTCGATCTGATCCGAGAGGCGTGGATTGATCTGTCGAGGTCGCGGATTCTTTTGGAAGTCGAATATAAGCAGCGGATTGCTTTGCGGATCGGCCCCCGTAAGCAAGTGAAACATCGTAGATCCGAGGCTGTAAATATCCGAACGCGGCTCAACATTTCCGCTGAACAATTCCGGCGGAGCATAACCCATCGTTCCCACGGCTGTTACACCTTTTTCTTCTTTCTGGCTTATCGAACGAGCAATACCAAAATCGATCAACATGACTCTACCGGTGTTGCCATCTATCATGATGTTCGATGGTTTAAGGTCACGATATACGATCGTTGATGGTTGATTGTGAAGGTATTCGAGAACTTCTGTTACCTGGATCGCCCAATCAACGACGGTGTTTTCGTCAACCTTTCCTTCCGGTGTAGCACGAAGACGCGAAGAAAGATCGCCGCCTGAAATGTACTTCATCACCAGGTAAAAGCGGCCTTCTTCTTCGTCGTAGAAATAATCAAAAATGGTGGGTATCGAAGTATGGTCAAGCGTTGACAAGATCATCGATTCCCGTTTGAAATCGGCGATCGCCTTTTCCTGCTGGTCGTCCTCGATGTGCGATTGGACCATCTCCTTAACGGCACGAAGCACGCCGCCGAGATTGGCATCGCTCGCAAGATAGACAGCACCCATCCCGCCGCCACCGATCTTCCTTACGATCTCATAACGCCCGTTCAGGATCGTTCCTTCGGAAAGCGGTTTCAGTTTGGATGACTTGCGGCCATCGGCGGTGTCGGAACCAATGTTCCCCGGTGTTGTCTGCGGCCGGTCGTCATCTGGCACAACTGATGGTGGAACCGAATGGTTGAGCTCAATATTAGCTCCCGGAATACGCGTTGCAATGTCTTCCTGAGCGAACGGCGATTGGCCCTCGATTATACGCACCGAATCGAACATCGAACCGGAAGCGTACGGATCTTTCAGTTCAAGCGATTCGTTCGGCATGCCGATCATCATTTCCTCGACAGGCTTTTCCGCAGTGGTCACTTGGTCCGCATCGATGGCAGGAACGGGCTCGTTCTTTGCCAGTTCGATCTCCGGTTCGACTGATGCTTCCTTATCTATAGGTGCTGATCCAAATTCGGGGTCGGAGCGAAGGTCTACGACCTCGCCGGGCGTTCCCAACGTTTCGGGTTCCTTGCTAACTTC
>JBBSKW010000036.1:0-24045 GCA_038256005.1 Pyrinomonadales bacterium | reverse complement strand
TATTAACCAGCGAACGAGCAAACATTTCGGATCCGCGCGTACGAAAGCTTGCTGATGAGATCATCGAAGCGCAGCGTAGAGAGATCGACGAAATGAAGTCGCTGATAAAGGACCTCGAGGGAAGTGAGTAGATTTATGAACCCAATGACCGCGCGGCCACGCCGGCAAGCATAAATGCTAAACGGAATTATAAAATGGTCCTTAGATAATCGGCTTATCGTCGTGGCTCTCGCGGCGCTGTTAACCGTTTGGGGCAGCTATGTTGCGTTAAATCTCCCGGTCGACGTATTTCCGGATCTCAATAAGCCGACGATCACCATTTTAACCGAAGCGGAGGGCCTTGCTCCTGAAGAGGTCGAGACGCAGGTTTCATATCCGATTGAGACAGTGATGAACGGTCTGCCGGGTGTCGAGCGGGTACGCTCTGTCAGCGGTGTCGGGCTGTCGATCGTTTATGTCGAGTTCGGATGGGGAACCGACGTTTACCGGAACCGGCAGCTTGTAGCAGAAAAGATCACCGAGGCTCGGGAACAGCTTCCTGACGGAGTATCGCCATTCCTTGCTCCTATCTCTTCCATAATGGGCGAGATCATGCTGCTATCGGTAACTTCAAGGGATGCGAAGTCTGACCCGCTCGCGGTACGAACCCTTGCCGACTGGACGATCCGCCCTCGTCTCTTGACGATTGCCGGAGTATCGCAAGTGATACCGATCGGCGGTGTGGTAAAACAGTATCAGGCGCTGGTTTCGCCGGAGAAGCTTAAACAATTTGGCGTCACAATCGAGGACGTGACGACCGCTCTCGAAAAATCCAACACCAATTCGACCGGCGGTTTCGTCGACGCCCAAAGCCAAGAATATCTGGTCAGGAATCTTGGTCGCTTCTACACCCTGGATGAGCTGAAACAGACCGTCGTCGCATATCGAAATGATACGCCGATTCGTCTCGGTGACGTCGCATCAGTCGAGTTCGGTGCCCGAATTAAACGCGGAGATGCCGGCACTAACGGTGTACCGGCGGTCATCATGTCGGTGCAGAAGCAGCCTGGGGCCAGCACCATTGAACTGACCGAAAAGGTTGAAGCGGCCATTCGGGAACTTCAGCCCACATTGCCGGCGGACATCGAGATCAATACCAATCTATTTAGGCAATCCAACTTTATCGAGGCATCGATCGGTAATGTTGTTGAAGCTCTTCGAGACGGAGCGATTCTGGTTGCCATCGTTCTTTTCCTTTTCCTATTGAATGTTCGTACTACCGCAATAACACTTACAGCGATCCCGCTCTCGTTTGTCGTGACCTTTTTGGTTTTGTGGGCGTTCGGTATATCGATAAATACGATGACGCTAGGCGGCCTAGCGGTGGCGATCGGGGAACTCGTCGACGATGCGATAGTCGATATCGAGAACATCTTTCGAAGGCTGCGAGAGAACCGCCATCTACCAGTGCCGCGGCCGTCATTGGAGGTGATTTACCACGCTTCGCTCGAAGTTCGAACCTCTATCGTATATGCGACCGTGATCGTCGCGCTTGTTTTCCTTCCGCTGTTTATGCTCACCGGGGTCGAGGGCCGCCTACTAGCTCCGCTCGGCTTAGCGTACATAACGGCTTTAGTTGCGTCGCTGTTCGTTTCGCTAACGATCACACCAGTGCTCGCTTCTTACCTTCTGCCGAAAATGAAGGCGATGCGGGAAGAAAAAGACAGCTTTGTTGTTCGATTCCTTAAGAAGTACGACGAAAAACTACTTCATAGCACGCTTCGCCATCCGTACAAAGTCATAATCGGTTCGACGATCTTATTTCTGGTTACGGTGGCGACGCTGCCGTTCGTCGGAACGGCATTTCTTCCGGAGTTCAATGAAGGAACCCTGACGATAAATGTTCTTACTCAGCCCGGAACCTCGCTGTTTGAGTCCAGTCGCATCGGGACAATTGCCGAAAAGTTGGTTATGCAGGTTCCCGAAGTTATCTCGACCGGAAGGCGAACGGGGCGCGCAGAGCTAGATGAGCACGCCGAAGGCGTTCACTACACAGAGATAGATGTTGACCTGAAGGAATCAGACCGGACGCGCGAAGATATCTTGACCGATATACGCGATAAACTCGGCGCCATTCCGGGCGTTAACATTAATGTCGGACAGCCAATTTCCCACCGACTCGACCATTTGCAGTCAGGCGTTCGGGCACAAATTGCCGTCAAGCTTTTCGGTGATGACCTTTCGGTTCTGCGCTCCAAGGCTGAAGAGATCCGCAACGTGATGCAGACGGTCGAGGGAGCAACGGACGTTCAGATCGAGAAACAGGTTCTGATCCCGCAGGTTCGCTTCAATGTTGATCGCGAGCGGGCAGCCCAATACGGGCTTCAGCCGGGCGAAATTACCGAAACATTAGAGACTGCCCTGAACGGCCGAACAGTGTCCGAAGCAATAGAAGGTGCTCGGAGATACGATGTCGTCGTGAGATTCGATGAGGCATCCCGAAACAGTCTTGAGGCTCTAAATGCTGTTACCATCGACACTCCTCAGGGGACTCAGATCCCCGTGTCGGCGGTCGCCGAAATAGAGAACCTACCCGGTCCGAATCAAATATTAAGAGAGAATACGAAACGCAGAATCGTCGTTTCGTCGAACACAGGTGGCCGTGATCTGGGATCAGTTGTCGGGGAAATGCAGCAGCGCGTTGCCGCGCAAGTTACATTGCCGACCGGCTACTTCGTAGAATTTGGCGGACAATTTCAAGCCTCTCAAGAGGCTACCCGAACGCTATCGCTTTTATCCATTTTCTCACTGATCGCAATATTTTTTCTTCTCATTAAGGCACTCGGAGATTGGCGCGTCGCCCTCCAAGTAATGATCAATATCCCGCTCGCGCTTATCGGTGCTATATGGGCCTTGCATTTATCCGGCGGCGTGTTCTCGATCGCGACCCTCGTAGGTTTCATTTCGCTCGTAGGGATAACTTCTCGAAACGGGATCATGATGATCTCGCATTACCTCCACCTGATGAAAGAGGAAGGCGAAGAATTTACCGAAGAGATGATCGTTCGGGGCTCGCTCGAAAGGCTCGTGCCCGTCCTTATGACTGCTCTTACGGCCGGCCTCTCGCTTGTGCCGTTCATTCTTGCGGCGGACGCTCCCGGCAAGGAAATTCTGCACCCGCTCGCCGTTGTCGTCCTGGGCGGAATCTTGACTTCAACCCTGCTCGACCAAATTGTAACGCCCGCCGTTTTCTATAAATTCGGGCGGCCTTCCGCTGAACGTGTCATCGCCGAAAGAGATGAGCAAGCCGACGGCACGTCTGAAGGGGGAAAAGCGGTAGATGACTACCCCCCTTCGTTCTCGGGGAAAATACCGAAGTCGGTAACGAAAGAATAGAAGCATCCGAACACGTTGTGAACAAAGTACCGCCATTTCAGATAAAGAATTTCTCAAATCGATAATCCCGCATCACGGCGGAGCGGTGCTGATGTGCGGCAACGCTCCGATACATGATGCAGAGATCAAGGAGTTGTGTCGAGGTATTATGTCGGGGCAACAGTCGGAAATAGACTGGATGAAGAAAAAACTGACCGAATTGGATAAGAAATAAAGGCCCTTCGTGGCCGACATGCTTCCCTTCCGGTGCGATCTAGGGCAAATCTTTCTTGTCGTGTGTGTTATGCCACACAGTCGAGACGAATCAAGCCAGGTATAGTGTTTATCACAGGAGGAAAATAAAAAATGGCTAAACACAAAGATCCGGTTTGCGGGATGCAGGTCGAGGAGTCGAGTGCCGTCGGGCAATCTGAATACGAAGGCAAGACGTATTATTTTTGTTCGTCCGGCTGCAAGACAAAATTCGACGCTGATCCGGCGGAAAATACAAAATAAATATCGCTCGATTACCGATAACGCGCGGGAATCCGTGGTGAATTTAGATTTCAAATAAAAAAGGAGAAAGAAAATGAGTTGTTGTGGAGATGTAATGGATAAGGTTGCAGCCGATTCATGCTGTACCCCCGAAGAAACGGCACACGATGCGGCCAAAGCAATGAAGAGCAGCGGATGCGGATGTTCGCCTGTTGTTGAAGATAGGCAGGATCTTAAACTTGTCGGCGTGGTTACGGCGGACGACATCAGTCACCACGTCGCCGCAGAGGACCGTAAGGCGTCGGAGGTTTCGATCAAAGACATCATGCAACCGCTTGCGGCATGTTGCAAGACGAACGAAACATTGGAAGAGGCCGCTCAAAAAATGCACGACTACCAGGCATCTAGCTTGCCCGTTATGGATAAAGAAGGCGGTTGTTGCGGGATCGTGAGTTCTAAACATCTACGTGTCGAAACAGAAGAGGTGGCCGCTGTAAGCGTTTGAACACGCCGGAGAAAAAATGAACAAACAAAATTTGATGTTCGCGGCCATTGTGATGGCCGTAATGTTGTCGGCCAGCGCGGTTTATGCGCAGGACCCTAAAATGGACATGTCCAAGATGCCGAAAGGCGAAATGAACATGATGGAGATGCACAAAGACGGGCATCACAACCTAATGATGGCTCACCACCAAAGCGCGACAGCATTCACCCGAGTTTTATGGGATATGACGTCAGACGGCAAGATCGAGGATGTCGCGATGGCCCGCTCAGCCTTCGCCGAGATCGAGCATTGCATGAATAAAATGGACGAGATCCACAAGATGCATATGGCCGGCATGGGCAAAATGGACGCGGCGATGATGGATAAGATGAAGCCGATGATGGAAAAAATGCAGGCAGAAAAGGCGGTGATGAAAATGCATATGGACATGCTTGGTAAGGCTTTGAAGGCAACCGCTCCTGACGCACAGGAAGTTTCGATGCACGCCGCCTGGATCCTGTTAAAACTTGAAAAGATGAATATGTCTGAGAAAAAGATGGATATGTAAGGTGCGATCGGATTGATCCATGATTGAGATTGAACGCCGGTTGCCATTGCGTCAGCCGGCGTTTTTTCTGTGATAGGAGCGCCAACTTAAAGCCGAAACTCTTGGAAAGATTTGAAAATGGCTCGCCCGTTCAGACAGACGATCAGCCGCCGAAGCATGCTGTCTAAAAAAAATTAAAAAGCTCTTGACTCTGTAGTTGGATATAGAGTTTATACTTCATATTGTTAGCATAGTGTTTGCAAGAACTGGTAGTTGAGCGGGGGCATCGGAAATGGCATTAAGCGAGCAAAAACAGCTTAAGATAGGCGAGGTTTCGAGGCAAAGCGGCGTCGGGATCGAGGCACTACGGTTTTACGAAAAAAGCGGGTTGCTTGAGCGGCCCGGGCGCACGTACAGCGGTTACCGGCAATATGACGAGGACGTGCTAGAGCGGATCGCGTTCATCAAGCGGGCACAGGCGTTGGGGTTTACGCTGGACGAGATCTTACAGCTTATTCGCCATAAGCGGGCGGGCAAAAGTCCGTGTGACGAAGTTCGGGAAATCGTTCGGATACGACTGCAGGAACTCGATGAACGCATCGAGCGGATGGTCAAATATCGCATCGAGTTAACAGCGGAATTAGAAGGTTGGGACAAGATCGGCCACGTGGATGGCCATGTTTGCGGTTTGATCGAAGAGAGCCACATCGAAAATGGCCTCAGTGGGGAAAATCATCTTAGGCCCCGCAGTTCAGGGAGAAAATTATGAGTGAACCGAACATAAAGGAAGTGAAAATTATCGACCCGATCTGCGGCATGACCGTCGATCCGAAAACTGCGGCCGGAAGTTACGAGTATGGCGGTACGACATATTATTTTTGCTCGAACGGCTGTTTGAACAAATTCATTATTGACAAGGAACAGGGTGTGGCACCGGTTGCGATCAGTCGTAGCAAGGAAACCGTCGCGCATGGCGGGATGATGGCCTCGCCACGGGGAAAATCTGTCGATCCTGTCTGCGGAATGACGGTCGATCCGGATACCGCCGCCGGAAGTCACGAACTTAACGGCACAACCTATTATTTTTGCTCGACGGGGTGTTTGAGTAAATTCAAACAAGATCCAGAAGCCTTTCTCGCACCAAAAAAAGAACAGAATCTTCCCACGGGCGTCGAATACACCTGCCCGATGCATCCGCAGATCGTGCAGATCGGGCCCGGCAGTTGTCCGATTTGCGGGATGGCGCTCGAACCAAGAGTAATGACGCTCGAGGATGGTCCCGACCCGGAGTACATCGATATGAAGCGGCGTTTCTGGATTTCGACCGTGCTCACGCTTCCCGTTTTTGCTCTCGCGATGGCTGAGATGCTGCCGAATTATCACGAATACATCTCACCCAAAATCGCACTCTGGATACAGTTTGTCTTAGCAACGCCGGTTATCCTTTGGGGCGGGTTTCCCTTTTTTCAGAGGGCTTGGGCTTCGGTTAAGAACGTCAGCCCAAATATGTTCACGCTGATCGCTATCGGCACCGGGGCGGCATACCTTTTCAGTCTGTTTGCTCTTTTTCTGCCAGATCTGTTTCCCTCCTCGATGCGAAACGTGCACACAGGTCTGATCGCCGCGTACTTTGAAGCGGCCGCCGTCATTACGACGCTCGTCCTGCTCGGTCAAGTTTTGGAATTGAGGGCGAGAAGCCAGACGTCGAGCGCGATCAGGGAACTGCTCGGACTAGCGCCTGAAACAGCGATCGTAGTCTTTGACGACGGCACGGAGGCGGAGATCGCTCTCAAGGACGTGCAGATCGGAGCGAGTTTAAGAGTTAAGGCTAACGAAAAGATTCCGACCGACGGCTCGATCCTTGAAGGAGACACCTCGGTTGACGAATCGATGGTGACCGGGGAGTCGATTCCGGTAGAGAAGACGATCGGCGACAAGGTCATCGGAGGGACGATCAACGGAAGACGCGGTTTCGTAATGAAGGCGGAGAAAGTCGGCAGCGACACGCTTCTCGCTCAGATCGTCCGGATGGTGGGCGAAGCTCAACGTTCGCGTGCCCCGATCCAGCGCCTCGTGGATATTGTTTCGGGCTATTTTGTTCCCGCGGTAATTGTTGTGGCGATTGTCGCTTTCGTCGTTTGGCTCATCTTTGGCAGTTTTGCTTACGCCATGGTAGCCGCCGTCTCGGTACTTATTATTGCCTGCCCGTGTGCATTGGGACTTGCGACCCCGATGTCGATCATGGTGGGTACGGGACATGGTGCGCGGCATGGCGTTTTGGTTAAGAAAGCCGAAGCTCTTGAGATACTGGAGAAGGTCAATACAATAGTTGTCGATAAAACGGGAACCTTAACCGAAGGGAAGCCACGCCTTCAAAGCATAATTACGGATTACGGATCGCAAATCACTGACGATGAACTATTGCGACTCGCCGCCAGTCTTGAGAAGTCAAGCGAGCATCCGCTGGCGGAAGCAATTCTCAAAGGTTCTGAGGATCGAAAAATCGAATTAGCAAAGGTCGAGGATTTCGAGTCGGTAACGGGCAAAGGTATCACCGGAGCAATTGACGGAAAGAGAGTTTTACTCGGCAATGCGAAACTGATGACAGAAAACGGGATCGATTTTCCGGAAGACGGGAAAGCCGATGGGCTTCGCACAGAAGGTCAAACGGTTATGTTCATTGCCGTAGATGGCCAGCCGGCCGGGCTGGTCGGCGTGGCCGACACCATAAAAGACTCGGCCAAAGAGGCGATCAGTGAACTGCACAAGCAGAATATCGAAGTTGTCATGATGACGGGTGACAATGCGATAACGGCCGATGCGGTCGCTAAAAAGCTAGGTATCGATAAAGTCTTCGCCGACGTTCTGCCAGAACAAAAAGCGCAAAAGATCAAAGAACTACAGGCACAGGGTAAGATCGTGGCAATGGCCGGTGACGGCGTAAACGATGCACCCGCTCTCGCCCAGGCTCAAGTGGGAATCGCAATGGGAACCGGAACCGATGTGGCAATGGAATCCGCTGATATAACGCTTCTAAAAGGCGACCTTCGCGGCATCCTGCGGGCGAAAAAACTAAGCGAAGCGACGATGAAAAACATCCGCCAAAACCTGTTCTTTGCGTTCATCTACAATCTCGTCGGCGTTCCGATCGCCGCCGGCGTCTTGTTTCCAGTTTTCGGATTGTTGTTGAGTCCTATGATCGCAAGTGCCGCGATGACGTTTAGCTCCGTGTCCGTAATTGTTAACGCATTGCGTTTGCGGAATTTAAAGCTGTGAGTAGCATGAAGAGTGAAACCTATATACCGGCACTGGGTTACGATTGGCTGACGCCCTTTTATGATACGGTCGTTCGCTTCACGACGCGGGAAGCGGCATTCAAAGCCGCTTTGATGGAGCAGGCAAAGATTGCCGTCAATCACCGAGTCTTAGATCTTGGTTGCGGAACGGGAACACTTGCCATATTCCTCAAGCAACATCATCCGCACGCGGAAATTATTGGGATCGACGCCGACGCCAAAATACTAGAGATAGCGAGGGCAAAAGCAAAAACCAGGGTATCTGACATCCAGTTTCATGAGGGCTTATCCTTCGATCTGCCGTATGCGGACTGTTCATTTGATCGGGTTCTTTCGAGTTTGTTCTTTCATCATTTGACCAAAGAGAACAAGCTAAAAACCATGAGTGAGATAAAACGGATACTGAAGCCCGCTGGGGAGTTTCACGTCGCCGATTGGGGCGTCGCCTCTAATTTCTTGATGCGGATCGCGTCAAAGGGAATCGAGATGCTCGACGGTTCGGAGACGACGCGAGATAATTTTCACGGCTTTCTGCCTCAACTAATTTCGACATCCGGTTTTGAGCACGTTGAGGAAACTGATTCCTTCGATACTGTATTCGGTACACTTCGACTTCACCGATCTCAGAAACCATTAAACTCGGAGGATAAATGAAAACAAAGATCATCATTTTCACGTCGGCCATAGCACTCACGGCCATTTCAGTTTTGGCACACGATCTGTTCCTGAAACCGGACAGTTACTTTGCCAAAATTAATCAGAAGGTGTCGATCAGTGTAATGAACGGCACGTTTCAGGAGAGCGAAGGTGCGGTGAATTTCGCGCGTCTGACCGATGTGAGCGTGGTCGCGCCGTCCGGCGCTCGAACGAATCCGAAAGAAACGGATTTTACAAAGAACGAAACTACGGCCTTTTTAAATCTTGTCCCGACCGAAGCCGGCAATTATGTTGTCGGTATCTCGACGATTTGGCGCGAAAACACCTTGAAAGCGGCGGCATTCAACGAGTATCTCCCTGCCGAGGGCATTCCCGACATTCTAGAGAATCGCAAGCGCGACGGCGAACTGGACAAAGACGCCACTTACCGCTATTCAAAATATGTAAAAACCATTCTCCAGGTCGGCGATAAGAAAACGGACAGCTACAAAACCAGCTTCGGATATGCGGTCGAGATGTTTCCGCAGACCAATCCATATAAATCAAAGGTCGGCAGCATCATCGAGATCGCTTGCCTTAAAGACGGAAAACCGCTCGTCGGCCAGACGGTCGTTACCGGAAGCGAAGCGAACGGAAAACTCGCTGCCGAAAAAAGCGTTCGCAGCGACGAAAAAGGTATCATCAGAATCACACTGGATCGCGCCGGCAAATGGTATGCGAAGTTCATTAATATGGTCAAAGTTGACGACCCGAAACTTAATTACGAATCGAAATGGGCGACTTTAACCTTCGAGATCAAATAAGGAGGATCATTATGAGAAAACGAATAACTCTTGCTATAGCAACGTCGTTGGTGCTTGTCATGTCGGTTCTTGGGCATGACTTATTTCTTAAAACAGATAGCTTTTTCCTTGAGCCGAACTCAAAGTTCACAGTCAAAGTGATGAACGGAACATTTCAAGCCAGCGAAGGAGCGGTTTCGTTTGGCCGTTTGAACGATGTCAGCGTAGTTTCGGGTGGCACACGTACGCACCCCGTAGAAGCTGATTTCACTAAGGATGAAACGACTGCATTTTTGAATTTAACAACTGGTTCCGCGGGGACCTATGTTGTCGGGCTTTCAACCACGCCTCGCGAGATCGCGCTTAAGGCCGCTGACTTTAACGAGTACCTACGAGAAGATGGGCTGCCTGACACGCTCGAAGAACGTCGGAAAACGGGCGAACTAGCGAAGGACGCGAAAGAGCGATACGCCAAACACGTCAAAGCGATCCTGCAGGTGGGCAAGAAACAAACCGACGATTACAAGAAGGTTCTCGGTTATCCGGTCGAACTCGTTCCACAGCAAAATCCTTACAGTTTGAAGAAGGGCGGCTCGATCGACATTCTGTGTTTGAAGGACGGTAAGCCCTTAGCCAATCAGGTAGTGCTCGCCGGGCGCGAGAATATGGGCAAGCTGGTATCATCGCCCGAACTTCGGAGTGATGAGAAGGGAATGGTAAGGGTGCGGCTCGATGGTGCCGGCAAATGGTACGTCAAATTCATAAACATGACCAAGCTCGACGATCCGGATCTTAACTACGAGTCCAAGTGGACTACCCTTACGTTCGAGATCAAATGAGTGGTCCAGTTTCAACATCAAAGGCAAGACTTTTACTCGTCGATGATGACGACTCCTTACGTCGCGTTCTTGAGTTCCAGCTGGTGGAGGCCGGTTACGAAGTGACAAGCGAGGCGGATGGCGGCGAGGCCCTTCAAAAATTCTCCGGGGAGGCGTTTGACTGTCTGATCACCGATTGGCGCATGCCTAAGTTGAGTGGCTCGCAGATGGTGAGCCAGGCAACTGCCATCAACAACGAGATTCCGATCATCGTCATCACCGCATTCGGCGACGTCGAAATTGCAGTGGAAGCAATGCGAGGAGGAGCGTTTGATTTCATTACAAAACCTTTTAACCGTGAAGAGATACTTCTCACAATTGAAAAGGCGCTGAAATATGGAAGTGCGTTAGCTGAAAATCGCCGCCTTCGCCGCCAGATCCATGAAGAGTTCAAGATCGATAATGTCGTTGGAAAGTCTGAAAAGATGCTCGCCGTCTATGATCTGGTTGAACGCGTTTCAAAGAATAGCGTCACTGTGCTGATTGAAGGCGAGTCGGGCACCGGCAAGGAGTTGGTCGCAAAAGGGATTCATTATTCAGGATCCAGGAAAAGTCGCCCGTTCGTTGCGATCAACTGTGCGGCGATCCCTGAAACGCTCATCGAAGCCGAACTTTTCGGATACAAGAGAGGCGCCTTTACAGGGGCTGTTGCAGACTCGAAGGGCAAGTTTGAAGAAGCCAATGGTGGAACCCTGTTTCTCGACGAAATCAGCTCCATGTCTCTGCAATCGCAGACAAGATTGCTTCGTGTACTCCAAGAACAAGAAGTGACGCGCCTCGGCGAGAACAACACGCGTAAGATTGACGTCCGGATCATCGCCGCTACCAACGAGAATTTGACAGAATTGATCAAAGAGAACGCCTTTCGGGAAGACCTATACTATCGACTTTCGGTTGTGCCGATTGTTATCCCCCCTCTACGCGAGCGTCGTGAGGACATCCCTGTTTTGACGGAGTATTTTGTGACTCGTTCGGCCTCCAAGCACGGCATTAAACCGCCAAAAGTGGAGCGCGAAGTTTTTAAGGCATTCTTCGATTACCCATGGATGGGAAATGTCCGCGAGCTTGAGAATCTGGTCGAGCGTATGGTCGTGCTTTCTGATGGAGATTGTTTAACCATCAACGATGTCCCGGCGAATGTTAAGACCCCTTCGCCGGCTAACGGCGAACTCTGGTTTGCACTACCAAATGATCCGATAAATCTCGATGATATGGAGCGCGAGATCCTACGGACGTCGCTGCAGCGACACGATGGCAACCAGTCACAGACTTCTCGGTATTTGGGCATTACGCGAAGCGCTCTAATTTATCGAATGCAAAAATACGGGTTGGAGTGATATGGACACAGAATCCTTTAACATCATCTCTTCCCGTAACCGATTGTACGTTTGGATCGCGATCGGAATTACGATCGTCCTCGTCACGGTTCTACATTTCCTCACACCGACCGATCAGATCGTTTGGCACGAAATTTACCAGCGGCTTTACTACATACCAATCATTGCGGCCGCGCTGCTTTTTGGGCTTCGGGGAGGGCTGGCAACATCCTTGTTTACAACCATCATTTATTCCCCTCATGTTTATTTACACTGGCAGCACGGGCATTTCGACTATTCGATAAACCAGTATGCAGAGATCGTGATTTTCAATCTGGTCGGCGGAGTGATGGGGGCGTTGGGGGATCGCCTCCGGAAGGCTCGTGAACGGGCCGAGCGAAATGCAGAGCAAAAGCGTCAGGCTTTCGATGAACTCCAGTCGACATTCCAGCAACTGCTCCAAGCGGAAAAGCTGACGTCTCTTGGCGAACTGTCGGCCGGGATCGTGCATGAGGTTCGCAATCCACTCGCCTCGATAAAAGGAGCTATTGAAATAATGGAGGACGAACTGGAAGAGAGTAGTCCTCGTCGAGAGTTTGCCGACCTCGCAAGAAAGGAGATCGATAGACTCGACCGACTTGTCGGCGAATACTTGCGGTTCGCCCGGCCCGCAGAACCTGCGAAGTCCCTTGTGGACCCGAACGCTATTGTCGAGTCCGTGACCGCCTTAATTGAAAATCAGGCCGCGTCACAATCCGTAAGAGTCGTTAAGCATTTACAGAAAGGAATTACAAGAGTTCTCGTAGACCCGGAACAGATCAAACAGGTGATATTGAATCTCGCTATCAATGGTCTACAGGCGATGGAGCATGTGGACAGGAACCATAAAACGTTAACGTTTCGGACGGCCGAAAGGGAGGGTGACTGTGCCCTCGAAGTGATTGATTCAGGGCCCGGGGTCGAGCCGCCCAATCGATCGAAAATCTTTGACCCTTTTTTTACAACAAAGGACAAGGGAATAGGTCTCGGTCTCTCTATAGCTCACAAGATTGCAACGCAGCATGAAGGCAAGCTGGTCGCTGAAAATAGTAGCGAGGGAACTTGCTTCTCGTTGATACTCAAGAGAGCAACAAACTAACTCTACCCTATTCTTGTGTCGGCTATTGATCCGATACCGTCGCGAGGCTGAATCGGGCCACGAACGGACCAGATCTTATTTCTCATCCCGACTGTGCGAAAGCTCGATTGTGGATCTTCAAGCGGCTCAAAGGGACGGTCATCCACCAGAGCGTCCCCGAAGCCAAAACTACGCAAGAGGCTGAACTTGTTGAGCGGCAGATCATAAAGGCTCTCTCGCGCATATTTCTACTCGACAGCGATGGAACAAGGCCTGTTTTCGGCCCCAATGAAAAGATGGGGCATGCCTCGAACTTATGTGAAAGGCAAGTAACGAAGCGCAGCCTGCCGGCTATTATACAAAGGGCGGGGTTTTTGAGGCCTTGCCCCATTCTCTACTTCTATTTGCGTTCCAGCATTCTGGACATCATTTCATAGTTCTAATCTAGCATTCCCATTCGGCGAAGCAGGTCTTGGAATCGCGGATCGCCGCGCAGCCCATCGTACTCGTAACCGGTGCCGATGAATCGCAGAAGCACATCGCGCTTGATGTATGCCTGTTCTAGTAATTCCATTGCTTTGTCATTGTCGCCCAAGGCAGAGTAGCCGGCGGCCAAAAGGGCAGGCGAAGCGTAGCGGCCCGTTGTATCGAGCCTTGTCAGAATGGCACGGGCGTCGTTTTGTTTTTCAGGCATTTTGGCATAGGTTGCCGCCAGGTAAACCAGCGGCTGGCTGTACTTTTCTTCCCCGCCGAGCAGATCGACGGATTTCTTGTAATAACCGGCGGCCTCGTTGAATAAACCCTTTCCGGCATAGGCGTAACCGAGAGAAAAATTTGGAATGGCTTTGGCGGGTTCTAATGCCTGGGCCTCGCTGTAGGCATCAAGCGCGTCATCGAACCTTCTCGCCTGAGTTAACACAATTGCTTTTTGGAGCAATCCAAGTCGCAGGTTGATCGGGTCGCGAAGTCTCTGTTGTTCGAGTTCCGCCAGGGCCTCGTCTTGTCGGCCCATTACGGAAAGGAAGAATGCGTAATTATTACGAGCGAAATCGAAATTTGGGCTAAGCTCAATGGCACGTTTGTATTCTCTCTCGGCGCTTTGCCAGTCAAATTCGAACTCGTTGACCATCGCTTGCAGGACATGTGCTTTCGCGTGATCCGGGTCTATGGCCAAAGCCCGCTCGGTTGCCGCCTTCACCTTCGGCATTAGTTCGTTCGGGTCGTCGCTGCTGTTCGCCAATGACCAATACACCCAAGCGATCTCGGTATGTGCGGAAGCAAAATCCGGATCGAGCTTAACGGCCTGTTCGAAATACTCCAAAGCCCTACTTCGTACATCCTGCGGACCATTTAATTCGACCAACCCGCTGAGGTAAAAGCGATAGGCTTCGGAGTCCTCGGTGCCGTTCTGGTTAAGCCGTTTGGTTTGCGAATCCGTAAGATCGAGGCCCAGATTCGCCGACGTTGTGCGGGCTATCTCTTTCTGAATATATACCAGGTCGCCCACCTTTCGCCGATACTCGTGTCCGCCGATCTGCCTGTTTTCGGCTGCGTCCACGATATCGATCCTGATGGCCAACTCGTCGCCGACCTTGGCGATCCTACCGGAAACTATCACCCGAACACCCATCTGCAAGGCAGCCTCACGCACATCGACATTGTCGCCCCGAAACTTAAAGCTCGAATTGCGTGCGATCACCCTAAGTTGAGGAAAGTGAGAGAGCCAGTCGATCAGGCTCTCGCTAATGCCGTCGGAGATGTATGCCAGGCCTGGATCTCCGGTCGTATTTTCAAACGGAAGTACGGCAATAGAATCGATGTTGAAGCTGCGTGACGGAGCGAGCAAAACAAAATATGCAATGACTGAAATGAGTGCCAATAGAGATATCGCGAAAATTGCGAAGGGGGCTTTGTGCGTCCGGGCCTGAAGAAAAACGCCGCCAAGACTGGGTGACGACCAGAACGAAAGAGTGTCATGCGGGTCGTCCTGCCCGCCGTCTGTTGCTCTATCGCCATCGCCATCAGTCCTGACGCCGTGGTTGACCGTCGCAGAGATCTCATAACCGATATCTTTAGACTCGTACTGGGATTCGTCGCTCCTTAAACTTTCATCGAGTTCAATTCGCTTTCTTATCTTTTCCAGATCGGCACGCAGTTCTTTTGCGGACTGATAACGTTCTTCGACGTTTTTCGAGAGAGCTTTTGAAAGCAGCGGCCCAAGTTCCCGTGGCAGGTCAGGAGCATGTAAAAATACGGGCGCGGGTTCTTTCGAAAGCAAGGTAACGATAATGTCAGCTGATGTCTCGCCTACAAACGGCTTTACTCCCGCCAGAATTTCATATATGACCACGCCCAGGCTCCAGATATCAGTTCGGGCGTCGACATAAATGCCGCGGGCCTGTTCCGGCGACATATAGGCCGCGGTGCCCATTACCGCACCGGGCTTCGTTTGATGGAGGTTAATTGTCGGATCCTCGGATCCCGAATTTCCCGAGCCTGATCGCTGCTGAGCGAGCTTTGCCAAACCAAAGTCGAGGACTTTTACGTACCCGTCCCGCCTAAGCATTATGTTTTCGGGTTTGATATCGCGATGAGTGATGCCGGCATCGTGAGCGGCGGAGAGAGCCGACGAAACCTGTATCGCAATGTCCAAGGCTTCCACAATGCTAAGTCGGCCAGCAACTAGCCTATGTCGAAGGGTCAAGCCGTCAACAAACTCTCCAGCCAAAAAATGGATGCCGCCAGCCTCGCCGAATTCGTGAATGGTCAGTATATTCGGGTGATTGAGAGCCGACGCGGCCTGAGCTTCGCGCTCGAATCTCATTAGCCTTTCGGCATCGGCAACCATGCTGTTCGGCAGTATTTTTAGTGCGACGCGACGGTGAAGCCGAGTGTCTTCAGCGAGGTAGACTTCGCCCATCCCGCCTTCGCCGAGCAGCCGCTCGATCTTATATAGTCCGATCTGACTGCCGTCAAGTTTGGGCCTTTCGTCATCTTCAGCAAACATCTCGGCGGCAAGCAGCGCCGGTGGCGAGTCGATAAAATTGGAGCTTGAATCGTCATAACGCAAAAGGGACTCGATCTCACGACGCAGCTCCTCGTCGTCGCCGCACGAATCTTCAAGAAATGCCTGGCGTTTTTCGGGCGGCTGATCGATAACCGCCTGATATATGTCTTCGATCTGTTGTAGTCGCGTCTCCATCACTTATTCAAACGAAAATGCGTTGGGAAAAAGCTCACTTGCTTTCGGTCCCGCTTAATTCGCGCAGCAACCATGTGCGGGCAAAACGCCAGTCGCGTTTTACGGTTTCGACCGAGATCTTCAGCACCTCAGCGGTTTCTTCATTGGTCAGGCCGCCAAAGTATTTCAGTTCCACCACCCGGCCTTTTCGCTTATCGAGCTCCGAAAGAACTTTCAGTGCGTCGTCGAGGGCGACGACCTGTGCAGATTCTATATTTGTGTCCGCGACGTCGTCTTGAAGCGATAGATCTTCCTGCCAACCTCCACGCTTCAGTGACTGCTTTGATCGCGCATAGTCCACCAATATGTGCCGCATGGCAGTGGCTGCCACCCCGAAGAAATGAGCCCGATTCTGAAAGGTATGCTGATCGTTCTTTGCAAGTTTAAGGTAGGTTTCGTGAAGCAAATCAGTGGTTTGAAACGAATGGCCGGCCTGACGCCGGATACGGTTCCTCGCCATCCGTCGAAGCTCGTCGTAAACAAGCGGCATCAGTTCCCCGAGAGCTCGCTCGTCGCCCTTTCCCCACTCGCCCAGAAGCAACGAGATTCGATGCGATGCATCATCTTTCATTTTTGATTTGTGGTGTAACTCCGCAAGTATAGTACAGAAACTCAAGAACAAGCAGACGATTTTTGGTGCATGACCCTTTGTTCTGCCTTTTCCCGTTTAGTGGGTCGGGAAGGCAAATATTACGCGGAGATTAGTTAGCGGCTGAAATAGAGAAGCGGCCCTGTTAAATAAGGCGAAGTCCTCTCCCTCCGGATACTAACAAACGTTTTCATCGAGATGATGGACGACCTTTAGTTCGCACTTAAACGGGGTTGTGTTAGAGCAAATTTCCAAAACCGCCGCTTCAATCGAATGCTGCGACGGCCGGGGCAAGCCCACCCCTTCGCATTCGATCAACCGGAAAGGAGAAAAGATCATGAAGACCATTTTCTTGGCGTTCGTATTTACAGTCACATTCTCTGGATTCGCGTTAGGCGAATGCAGCTTAGCGGACAAAAAGGCCCTCGAAGCATTTGACCACGCGTGGAGCGTTGCGGGTGAGAACGGCGACCGGGCCGCTTTGAACAATATTCTCGCGGACGATTACGTCGGATTACCTGCGATGATCAACAAAACGCAAAATATCGAGGACACGATGCGAACCTTTGAGCGAGATAAAGCCGATCCGCGGAACAGAGATCAGTTCTCGTCTGACAATTACCTGATCAGCTGCACGCCGACGACGGCGACCATCACGCATCGTAACGTGGTGACGACCAAAAACGGCACGGGCGGCAAGGAAGAAACGTTTTACAGCCGAAGCGTTCATTTTCTCGAAAAGCGCGGCGGAAAATGGCAGGCGGTCAGCAGCGCTAATCACAATCTCGATGATTACGGCGTTCTGATGTATATGGAACACGATTGGAGCAATGCCGATGTCAAGCGCGATATGAGCTGGTTTGAACGAAACTTCGCCTCCGATTTCAGCGCTATCAGCAGCCGCACAGGCAAGATTTCATCGAAAGCCGAAGAAATTGCCGGTATGAAAACCGACAAAAGCGTTTACGAGTCGGCACTGCCTACTGACATGAACATCCGCGTTGAAGGCAACTCGGCGATTGTCACCGGCATTTACCGCATGAAAGGACGCGACGAGAAAGGTCAGCCGTTCGACAGACGCATCAGTTATACCGATACGTTCATCAAGCGCGACGGACGCTGGCAGGTCTGGGCTTCGCAAGGAACTCTGATTCCATAAACGTTTTTACAAAATCAGGAGGCTATTGCTTATGGATACTGCAATAGCCAGCTCAAGCCTTTGTCAAAATATCTTTGAGAAAACAGGAGGAAAATTATGAAACAGATTTTGTTCACGATGGCGATCACTCTCGCACTGCCGGCTTTGATCTTGTGTCAAACGAACGTAAAGAACGCCAATAAAAACGGCGGCGACGAACAAAGCGTCCGGCAGACGATCAACGATCTTGCCGCCGCTTTAGGGCGCAACGACGTTGCCGCGCTCGACCGCATTTATGCCGCCGATTACGTCGTAACTAACGAGAACAGCGAGATGACGAATAAAACGACGCGGCTGGCGGCAATTAAGTCCGGCAGTTTGAAGTTTGAATCCGTCGTCTTCAGCGAAATAAATGTGAGCGTTTACGGCAATGCGGCGGTCGCAAGATTTCGCGGCGCGTCCAAAGTTCAGTCCACCGGCGGACAACCGCTCGGCGGCGATCTTCGCGTTACCACGACCTTAGTGAAAACAAAAGGACGCTGGCAAATCGTCGCCGCGCACGTTACGCGCATCGGCGAACAGTAAATTTCCCAATTCTAAAAAAACAACAGGAGAAAAATCATGAAAAACATTCTGAAAAACAAACGCATAGCGATCGGCTTGATCGCCTTTCTTCTCGTTTCTACGAGCGTCGCAGTTTACGCACAGGTCAGCCGCCCGTATCGGAACGGCTCGGTCTGGAACGTCGCCTTCATCAAAATGAAGCCGGGAATGGAAACCGCTTATCTGAATTACATCGCCACTGATTGGAAGCGCAATCAGGAATCTATGAAAAAAGAGGGGCTGATAGTTTCTTACAAGGTTCTTACGACCGAAGCTCACGGCTCGGCGGATTTCAACATCATGCTGATGACCGAATACAAGGACCTTGCGACGATGGAAGCCAACGAAGCCAAAGCCGACAATTTGGCACAGACGGTCATGGGAAATGATCAGAAACAGATGCAAGGTTATCGCGAACGCCTCGAGATCCGCGAGGTTCTTCAGGACCGTTTGGCCCGAGAGATAATTTTGGAGCCGCGTCGTTAATCCGACTTGACAATGCGGAAACGTGCGCGGTAAACGTCTCAAGCCTTTACCGCGTGCGTTTCCCCAACTCGACAATTTAGATATTTGAGGAGAACAGAAAATGAACGAACAGGAAAACACAACTTTAGTACGGAAAACTTATGAGCTTTTCAAAAGCGGCGATATTGAAACGCTGTTGGGAATGTATTCGGACGACATTTCGTGGGAAACGCCGAAGGTTGAAAACGCGCCGTTCACTGGAAAAATAAGCGGACGCGATAAAGTTGCCGAATTTTTCACCAGTCTTGATGAACACGAGGAGATTTCGGTATTTGAACCGACGGAATTTATCGCACAGGGCAACAAAGTGGTCGTATTAGGACATTATACGACTCGCGTTAAATCTACGAACAAACAATATGATTCAGGTTTCGCGCATATTGTTACAGTTTCCGACGGAAAAATTACAGGCTTTTACGAATTCTTCGACACGGCCGCCGCTGAAAAAGCATACGCCGCCGCAACTGCGACGCAAGCCGCGTAACGCATTGTCAAAATTTAGACCTGATCGACGGAGATCAGACGAGCGAAATGATCTAATGGGTGCGATTTCCGAAAGTCGCCTTCCTTACAGTGCATCCGTTATTTGTCCGCAGGAAAAAGTCAGATGCGTAAGCCAAATATATTAAATGGAGAAATGACATGGCAAATTTTATGATTGCTCGACACAGCGTTCGGGATTATTCGGAATTCAAACCGGTTTACGATTCGCACGAGCCTATTCGCGTGGCGGCAGGACTTACCGAACAGCATGTGCTCCAGGATGCTGACGACCCGAATATGGTCACCGTCATACTTAGAGCGGAAGACTTAGAACGCGCAGAGGAATTTACTCGGTCCGATGATTTGCGTGAAGCTATGCAGAAAGCAGGAGTTGTCGGTAAACCGGACATGTATTTTCTCAAAGGTTGATAAGACTGACGAAGCAAGCGCGTATTTTGCGCCCACGCTTCGTCTTTTTATTCAGTCCGAATATTTAAAGAGAACAAAAAAAATGGACGGGCAGGGAAACAACTTTTCGGGTCGTCAAATGCTGCAAATGGAAAGAAAAATTATTATAAGCAGTTTCGCGGGGATTGCACTAACCGTGTGTCTATTAGTCCTTACGTCTTGCCGCTCATTTCACAACACAGACGCCAACGCGTGAAAGCCTCGAACAACATGTCCGTAGCTTATACGCAGCATGGTCGTCCGGCGACCGGACGGGGGTAGCACGCCTCGACCCGTCGGCGCCGGGCTTCGGCTTTGGGGTGCGCGACGCGCGAGCGCTTCGATCTCAGCCCGAGTATGATGAGTCGTTGAAAACTTTCTTTGCCACGTTGGACAATTACCGACTGTCGGTCGATGAATTACAGACCGACGTGATCGGAGACATCGGCTTAGCGTGGGGTGTCCATACGGAAGAGTTTCAGGTCAAGGGACAATCACCAGAAAAGGTGCGCGTTAGATTTACGATGACCTTCAAATATGAGGAATCATCGTGGCGCACACTGCTATATCACCGAGACATTCAATCGTTCGGCGACGATGGCAGGTACATTCCTCAACATTAGTCTTTACGCCATAGGGCTCCCGGCGGCGAGTTACCCGATCTATCGGTTGGTAGAGAACGAATCGTTAGAACCTCAGTCCTAAAGAGGAGATCAAAAAGGAGAAAATAGTGAATCAAAATAATGGATCGAAAGGTAGATTGGAAGGCAAAGTGGCCATTATTACCGGAGCCACGGGCGGCATCGGAGAGGCCACGGCGAAACGGTTTCTCGATGAAGGCGCGAGTGTGATGCTCGTCGGGCGCTCGGCGGAAAAGCTTAACGAAACAATGGAAAGGCTCGCAGCCGCAGGCAATGTCGCCACGTCCGTGGCCGATGCGACTGATGAACAAGCAACTGCGGCTGCCGTCAGCGCTACGATCGAAGCTTTCGGCGGCGTGGATATTCTATTAGCTAATGCCGGAACTGAGGGAAAGATCGCACTCATAGAAGATCAAACTGTAGAGAATTTTGAGGACGTTCTCCGCACCAACGTGATCGGCGTTTGGCTTTCAATGAAATACTGTGTTGAGCCGATGAAAAAACGCGGTAAAGGTTCGATGATCGCGCTGTCGTCAATTGCGGGTGTTATCGGTGTTCCGGCCGGCGCTCCGTATTTCGCCAGCAAGCACGCGGTTTGCGGCCTTGTAAAAACAGCTGCGCTTGAACTGGGGCCTTTTGACATTCGTGTCAACGCCATCGCCCCAGGGCCGATCGATAACCGCATGATCCGCTCGATCGAAACTCAATTGTCACCCGACGATCCAGACACAATGCGAGCAGGTTTTTCCCAAATGATCGCGATGAAACGTTACGGCACCAACGAAGAGGTCGCGAATCTAGCCTTATTCCTCTCGAGCGACGAAGCTTCATACTGCACCGGCAGCATTCATATGATCGACGGCGGATTTACTGCCGCGTAATTTGATTATTAGAAAATAAGGAGAAAAACAATATGAACGAACAGGAAAACACAAAATTAGTGCAAAAGGTATATGAGCTTTTCAGAAACGGCGACGGGTCGTTCTTGAAAAGTTTTTCCGATGATATTTCGTGGGAACTGCCCGAAATGAAAAATGTGCCGTATGCCGGGAAGTTCAGCGGAATTGAGGCTGTTACAGACTTTTTTACCCGTCTTGGCGAAGCCGAGGAAAGTCTGATTCATAACCCTACGGAATTTATCGCAAAAGATGACAAAGTCATTGTTTTGGGGAATTCGAAATGGCGTGTCAAAGCCACGAATAAAGAATATGATTCTGATTTCGTGCATGTTCTGACAGTGAAGGACGGCAAGATTAACGGCTTCCGTGAATTTATGGATACTGCCGTCAGAACCAATGCACATAACGCCGTGCAAGCCGCTTAAACGATCGTAAAGATCTGATACGGCTCGATATAACATCAAGCAAATAGGACAAAAAGGAGAACAAAACTATGACCACAATATTTGTATTTTGCGAAACCGAAGACGGAGAAAATTGGGCAAAGGCATGGACACGTGGCGAAGGTACTCGGCACGAGATGTTTGAAAAGATGGGAATAAAGTGTCGAACCTTCCGAGATTCGAACAACCATCATTCGTCCGGCGTCCTTTTCGACATCCCTGATATGACCGTATTTGAGAACTTTTTGGAAGGCGATGAAGTGAAACAGGCAATGGCTGAGGATGGATTAAAACTCGAAACATTTAGGATGTTGACCGAGTTCAAGCCGTAGAACAAAAAATGAAAGAAATAATGATGACTTTGATGATCGCAATTGGCGTATCGTCGGTCGCCTTCGGGCAGGAGAAAGCGTCCAATGACTCAAAAGTCAAACTGCAGCCTATCTCTGAGAAAGCTGCCTATTCAGTTTCATTCAATCACTTGGCACTTTCCGTAGAAGATCTTGACCGATCGGCTGAATTTTATAAAAAAGTATTATATCTCGAAGAAATAACCAACAAAACCAAAATTGACGGAATCAGGTGGTTTTCATTAGGAGATGGAAAAGAACTGCATCTTATTTCGATCCTAAAAGATGATATTAAAATAAATAAAGCTGTTCATTTTGCCCTCGAAATATCCAATCTCGATTCTTTGATCAAACAGCTTGAATCTATGAAAATTGCATACTCCGATTGGGCTGAATCTTAACAAAGTCAATATTCGAGCTGATGGAATAAAGCAAATTTTCTTTCAGGATCCGTATGGTTATTGGATCGAAGTAAATGATGTCATCTCGAGATAGGCCATCGAAAAATGATGGCGTATTTGCAGTCCCAAGAACAATTTAGACTAAGACGGAAAGGCCGATAATCTTGCTCAACAGGTCGTCGGTGACGACGCGAAGCAAATGCAGGGCTACAAGGATCGACTCGAAATCTGCGAGGTGATGCAAAATCGGTTGGCTCGCGAGACCGTTCTGGAACCACGACATTGATTGCGACGAGCGTCGCCTCGCCCGACCCCCGATCTTGAACTCCGGTTCCATCGGGTTACTCCCTGTAAAAAGATGCAGAGAGTTTGTAGTCTTATAGTTTTCGCTTATAGTGTCTGCATCCCATTTATTTATCGACGTTTCGTTCCGCCGGGCCCGGAAAAACCTGGACTGACGGAAGACACGGAAAAATCGGCAGGAGGCCAGGAATGAATCAAAAAGAATGGACGATCATGATCTATATGGCGGGCGACAATAACCTGTCCGTGGATATGGCATATGCGATGGAGCAAATAAAAGTTGCGGCCGGCGAAGGCGATAGTAGCCCAAACTTATTTGTTTATTACGACGGCAATTCGCCCTCGATCCCGACGCTCTATTGTGATTTTTCCGATGCAACGAAACCCAAATACGTCCGCTCGTTCACGGTGCCTGACAAGCTCTTTCCGGTAGCTGCTAAACAGAATGAGAATGCTTCGGATAAAAAGGCTGTACTCAATTTTGTTGATTGGTGCGTAAATAAGGTAGAGGTCGAAAATGAGAATGGCGAGATCGAGTACGGTCGTCGTGCCAAAAGATACGCCATGATATTTTCCGGACACTCACTCGGCTTTCAGGATATTGGGCTATTTAAAGACGAGACGTCCGGCAAATCAATGAAGATGACGGACCTTTATTTTTTACTCCAACGACTAGTGAGCAGCGAAAAGGAACTGGAAAAGGATATTCAAGGTCTCGGGTTTCGAGGCGAGGAACGGGAACGTGAGACGGCAGTTCTGCTCGGACAAAAACTGGATCTTTTAGGGTTTGACAGTTGCGTAATGGGCATGCTCGAAGTGGGATATCAATTCGGTTACGTTGCCAAAACAATGATCGCGTCGGAAGGAAGCGTTCCCAACGCCGGTTGGACGTACGCCAAGATATTGGGATGTTTGGCAGGGGAAGGTGGGCACGTCAGCCCCGAAAAAGTAGCGGCAAATTTCGTAACGGATTTCATCAAGAGTCAGGACTCTTATACGGTCGGCGGTGTCTCGGTCGATATGGCGGCGTGGGACCTGGGCAAATTGACTAAACTT
>JBBSKW010000035.1:0-24169 GCA_038256005.1 Pyrinomonadales bacterium | reverse complement strand
ATCCGTTCCCGGCTTGCCATTCAGCCTCCCCTCGAGATGGCGTTCGCGATAGATCTTTCGAGCGGCATCCGTTATTGACCTTCCCTCCAGTGATTTATCGAATATTTTCAGAATCTCGCCCGCGGACTGGCCATCGATCGTGGAAAGAACAAATCCCGGTTTGATACCGGCAGCGGCCGCAGGTGAAGTCACCTCGACGCGGTTCACGACCGGTGAACCATCGATTATTATAATATCGATTCCGGAATATCCGGTTTCGCGGTTGATCTGTTCTGCCGTTAGATTCTTGGGGAAAATGCCGAAATGAGAGAGCTTTAGCTCAGCCAGCATTTTTCGCAAAACGCCGTGAAGCTCATCGTCGCTTGCCGCTTTCCTTGCCAACGGCTCATATTGGATGCGGACGCGTTTCCAATCTACGCCGCCAAAAGTCGGGTCGTAATGCCGTTCATTGATGGTGTTCCACACCTTTTCGAACGAAGCGACGCGTTTCGACGCTGCATCATCGAGACCGGTTATAACGACGACCGGCGACTGGCCAAAGGCAACGGCATACGAGAATAAAAAAAGGAATGCGAATGAGAAAAATTTGATCTTCATAACTGCCGGCCGAGGATGGCCATTAATAAATACGATATTTCGCCCGTTTACGTTTCAGCTTTGAGTAAAGAACGACTAAGGGATATATTATCAGGTCATAAGAATTACTATTTACCTTTATTTTAAATGATGAATTTTTCTGAGAACATTTTACAACTAGTCGGAAACACGCCGCTTGTACGAGTAAATAATTTAACAAAAGAACACAAGATAAAGGCCCAGATCTATGCCAAGATGGAAAGCCTGAATCCGGGTTATTCGGTCAAGGACCGTATCGGTATTTCGATGATCGATGCCGCCGAGAAAGAAGGTATTTTAAAAAAAGGCGGCACGGTGATAGAAGCGACGTCCGGGAATACGGGCATTGGAATGGCTCTGGTCGCGGCGGTGCGGGGTTATAAGAGCATTTTTGTACTTACAGAGAAAGTTTCGGTCGAAAAGATGCGATACCTGAAATCGCTTGGTTCGGACATCGTTGTTTGCCCGGCAGCCGCAAAGCCCGGGACACCCGACCATTACGTCGCTACCGCCAAACGAATTTCCCAAGAAACACCTAACTCGTTCTATCCCGATCAGTATAACCATCCGGCCAACCCTGCCGCCCATTATGCAACAACAGGTCCCGAACTTTGGCGAGATACTGAGGGTAAGATCACCCATTTCATTTCGGGCGTAGGCACCGGCGGCACGATCAGCGGCACCGGACGTTATTTGAAAGAGATGAACCCGAAGATAAAGATCATCGGCGCAGATCCCTACGGTTCGATCTTTAAGACGTACAAAGATTCGGGCCACGTTCCCGAAGCGACGCCGTATCTGGTCGAAGGCATTGGCCAGAGCTTGCCGACGGGAAATGCTGACATGAGCGTGATCGACGAGATCATCAATATCACCGATCGCGAATCGTTCGATTACGCCCGCCAGCTTTCACGCCGTGAAGGCATATTCTGTGGCGGTTCAACCGGAACGAATTTTGCTGCCGCATTGAAGGTCGCAAAGGACCTCGATGAGTCTGCTGTGATCGTATTCATTGTTTGCGACACGGGTGAGCATTATCTGACCAAGTTCCATTCGGACGAATGGATGAAAGAAAAACTCCTGCTCGAACCGCAGCGAATCACTGCAGGTTTGATCAGCGAAACGAAAAACTCCGGTGCACCGGCGGAACTTGTATTCTGTTCGCCCGATGAACTCGTCAGTGAGGCTCTCACTAAAATGGATCAGGCTGGCGTAACGCAAATCCCGGTGATCGATGATAATGCATCGGTCGGCTCTTTGCGAGAAAGCCATGTTTTGGCGAAGCTTCTTCAAGATCGTGATCTGCTCGACGGAAAGGTCGCAGACATTATGGATAAGAGCTTCCCGGTAGTTGAAGTTGACACAAGCATTTCGGAAATAAAGACCAAGCTGCAAAAGCATCCGGCGGTCTTGATCGAAGATTTCAAGCGTATAACCGGCATAATTACGCGATCGGATGTACTCGATCTTGGGAAGTAAACTAGTGTGGAGGTTCGAGGATAATAATGAGCGACGACACCCCCAACGGAGTTGCACAAGCACCTAACGTCGAAACCGGCATTGAAGATCTAGACAAGACTCCTTCGCAAGGCGTTTCGCCAAATGAAGCTGAGACCAGTGGTGGATGGCAGATGCCGACGCCTGTTTTTCGCCAAACCAGCGGATATCTGCCCGAAGGTTTTGAAAAGCAATTCGGGATGGCCGAACAGGCTCAACCGGTTGGCGAGGCTAATACAGAGACGCCAGCGCCTGTTCCGATCGAAGAACTACCGGCGGAAGTTGAGTTGCCTGCTCCCGCATCGGCCGCACTCGACATCGAACCACAACCCGACGTGATCGCCGAACTAGAACTCGTCGAAGATATAGCGGCCCCGACCGCACCTCCGGTGAATAAGAAGGGCGTGTTCGGCAGAATAATCCTGACGATCTTTGCTCTGATCGTAGTTGCTGCACTTACTTTGATCTTTGCGGCGGTCGTCTGGTATTTGCTTACACCGCTGCCCGAATCAACCATAAATTAGCCGCAAAACGCAGGTCTTTCATTCGTCAAGAAATGGCGGCGGGCGATCGCGCGAGCCGCTTTTGCCATTAGTAAGGGGACGCAAAAGTATCCGAATGATATGCCCGAGGTAAGACTTCAATACGGCGATAAAGAGTTTCTGATGGGAGCGGGCGTTACGACTATCGGTCGCACCGAGGATAACTTTATTTCGTTTCCGCAAGATTCGAACGTCTCGCGCTATCACGCGGAGATCGAATCACGCGGCACCGAATATTGCCTGATCGACCTGAACAGCAGCAACGGAACAACGGTCAACGGCGCCATGATTACGGGCGAAGTTTATCTCAAGGACGGTGATGTGATCGTGCTCGGCGGAACAAGCACGATCACGTTTGGTGCGGTAAAGGAGCAAGCGGCCGTCGATAAAGCGGCACCTGTAGGATCGGAAACTTTAGGAGAAGCACCATCGGCTCCTGCCGAGCCGAAAAGCGTCGCGGTCGCAGCTTCACCTGGTGGTTCGAGGAAATTATTGCTAATTGCCGGGGCGATCTGCTGTTTAGCAATTCTATTCGTTGCGGTCGCGGCAGGCG
The DNA here is from genome assembly GCA_038256005.1 of Pyrinomonadales bacterium. GTDB lineage: Bacteria > Acidobacteriota > Blastocatellia > Pyrinomonadales > Pyrinomonadaceae > OLB17. Next base: position 20,962 of record JBBSKW010000035.1, on the reverse strand, counting down.
TTTATTACTTTAGCGGTTCGTCGTGCTCGGCGACCGCGGTTTTCATAAGTCCCGATGATCGCTCAGTGCTCGACAAACCTACGGATATAGAGATCAATTTGAAGAACGGAAGCTGCGTTGCAAAGCTCGTTTATACCGTTGATGGAACTCCTTTTGCGAGTTCTGAAGAACCGCCATTTACCACCTCGATCAACCCAAGCAACTTTCCCGACCTGGCTGACGGGCAAGATCATGCACTTGGCGTAATTTTGGTTGATCGCGCCGGCAATCAGATGCCGCAAGCAAGTCCGATATTTGTCGGGTTCGAAACGCGAAAACTTAAAGCGCCGGAACAGGAACCGGTCGTCGTCACCGGTCCGACCGAACCAAGTCAACCGACGACGAAAGAGATCTCGCTTATCGAGATGAATCAGTTGGCGGGTGGCTTGGCGAAACAGCTATCGGGCGGACGGCCGTATAACGTTTCAAATCCACAATTTTTGAAGGAAGTTCAAAAGCGAACTGCTGAATACGCGAAGGACGGCTATTTCGCAAAGGCGAGCAAGTATCGCGACGCGATAAATGTCGCATATGTACGTGAGCAGAACCTTGACGCACAACTTGGCTACTTACTCGCTATGAGCCGAAGCGGTTTTGACCCAGCAAAAAAAGGAAGCGAAGAGGGGCTTTGGCGAATGACGAACGACTTCGTTACTTCAAACAAATACAACGGTCTGTGCGGTTCGGAAACGATCGGCGATCCGGCACAGAGTTGTGCCGCTAAAGCTTCGGCAATATATATGAAGGCGATCGTGCTCGGCGTTTTCGAAGGCGATATGCTCTACGGCGTTGCTGCATTTGGTAAATCGACCTCGGACGCAGCAACTTGGAAAGCTTCGCTTCCGGCAGATCGATCGGACGTTTGGAACGCGATCCGGACCGCTCCCGAACGCGAGCAATTGATCCGTTTTTTCGCCGCTGGAATCGTTTCAGAAAACCCGCAGAGATTCGGGTTGAAGAATGACCGCCCGCTATCGGAATTATACCGATTAACGATGTAGAATACGCCATATGACAGATGTCGTTCTGATTTATCCAACGCCGGAAGGTTCGCGTGAGATCGAGATCATCGGCGAGCGAACGACGTTTGGCCGCGGAAGCGAAGCAGAACATCGGTTTCCTGACGACGGCCTTTCTCGTCTGCATTCAACAATTTACCGCGAAGGCGAACGAGTTTGGATAGTTGACGAAAATTCCTCGAACGGTACTTTTGTAAACGGTGCAAAGGTGCCGCCGGCCGGTACGCCGCTCCGCGATGGCGATTCGATCAAGATCGGCCATCAGACGGTCATTCGCGTCCGAGCACAAGAGAAGAGAAGTGAACCTACAACCGTAGCCGCAAGCGTGGTCGCGACCTCTAACGGTGGATCAGGCAAAACATCAGTCACCGGCCCGATAAGCATTTTGCCGATCGTCTTGATCGCCTTTGCACTGTTACTTGTAAGCGTTTCAGTGGTGTTTATTGCCTTTCAGGTCTTCAAAAAAGACGGACCCGAGATCGTTCAAAATAGTTTGTCCGATAATGATCCGCCGCCGGTAAAGGATAAGGACCCGAAAGCCACGCCAGGCGGAAGTCCGCCGAAAGATCCGAAGCCCGGCGCGACCCCGACAGGAACGAGCAACGTAACTACTGCTCCGGGGGGAACGACCGGGCCAACGTCGAAACCGCCCTATTCTATACCCGCGGGAAAAACGTATCTGCAATTAACGGAAACGGAGAAGCGTGATTATCTCCGTGACCGAGCAATGCGCGTCGCTCAGGTGATCGGCAATAACAGCAGCGAAGACATACCGGCCCTTGCGATTGATAGGATAAAGGCATTTACCGATGCCTTTGCCAAAAGAGGCGGCGTAAAGCCTCTCGGCGGATGCAAGTTTGGCGATAATCTTCAGTCCACATATGAACGCGCTAGCAAGAATGCTCCGTTCATCGTTCGAGCGTTTAACGAAAAAGGGATCGATCCGCGGATCGGGCTTTATCTAGCAATGATCGAATCAGAGCATTGTATATGTCTGCAAAGCCCGACCGGACCGCTCGGTATGTTTCAGTTCACAAAATCTACGGGCGAGATGCACGGATTAAAAACGAAGTCGGGTGCATCGCCGACAAATCCAGACGAACGGTGCGAACCGGAACCTTCGGCACGTGCAGCCGCCTCGTATATGAAGGCGCTCACAGGCCGTTATGGAACCGGCCCTTCGAGCGTTCCTCTTGCGATCGGCAGTTACAATAGCGGCGAAGGCGGGTTGAGTTCAAATCTAGTGAAAGCGCTCGAAACCAATACTGGTCTCACCCGCGATTTTTGGACGCTTATCGCGAACGGCGACAAGCTTTCAAAACAGTTTCAATCGGAGAACTTTAAGTACGTTCCGAAATTCTTTGCAGCGGCGATAGTCGGCGAATATCCGCAAGACTTCGGACTGAAACTGCAAGCGCTTTCGACTTATTCAAACTAGTTCCGAATGAAAACCCTTTGGCTGAATTTCAAAGATGAAGACGGCAACGAACAAAGAGTTCCGGTCGAGGGCGACGCGTTTACGATTGGCAGGCATTCCGCGAGCGGTCTATGCATCGTCGATAGCCGTTTATCGCGCGAACACGCCGCTATAGAGAAACGCGCCGGTACCTATTTGATCTCAGATCGAGGTTCGTCAAACGGCACAAAACTGAACGGCGAGGAAGTGCTGACGGCAACCGAGATCCGCGATCGCGACGAGATCGATCTCGGCGGATACGTGATCAAGGCTGAGTTTGCGGAAAGCGAACTATTACCGACTGAGGCCGAACTGAACGCATCTGAGAACCTTCCATCGGCAAACCCAACTGCGGCCACTCCTCCTGTAAAGAGAGCAAAAAAGAAGAAAGGAATGCCAACGTTGCTGCTGTTCATGATCCCAATGTTCGCGATCGTTATCTTGCTTTTTGCCGGTGTTCTGATCTTTGTGTTGGTTACGCGTGATCCGGGTAAACCCAAGAACACGATCGTTGTTCAAGATCCTTCGGGTGATGAAGATTTGGGCGATGATGGCCCAAAGAAACCGCCGAAGACTCCTGTCGGTGGGCAACCCACTCCGGGCAGCGTCGACACGAAGAATGAACCGCCGGGTGGCGGATTGACACCGCCGACGACAATTAGCCCGACCGCCGTGGTCGAAGAAGCAGGAGCAAAATTTCTGCGGTCGATCGCACATAACGAACCGAGAGCGTTCTTAACTTCCGAACAGGCGAAACGTGTTGATGATCGAGCCAAAGGAATGAAAGGTTCTGGCGGCATTGCCGACAATATCAATAGTGCGAGGAAGAACTCAAAAGCGATCGCCGACCTGGCATCCGCCAATAATCTTAAACCACAGTTCCTTGCCGTTGCCGCGATCGCAAGACTCGGCAGTACACGTGGAGATGTTGTCGCAACTGCAAAATCGATGGCAGAGGTTTTTGGAAAACTTGGGCCGCACATTGGAACGGAGCGTTCTGACGATGCCTTGTTGATGGTCGCTGCTTACGATCAGGGCGTCGCGGGCGAGACGATGAAGCTGCGAAATATGCTGCAGGCACTTGCCAATGACAATCCGGAAAGCACGCGTGAAATACGAACTATTTGGTTCCTGGAAAAAGAAGGCAAGATCACAAAACCGGAATTTGAACGAGCCCTTACTTTTCTCGCGGTCGGCACGATTACGCAAAATCCGAAGGCGTTTGGCGTCAATGCCGAGGCACTTGCATTATGATCTCCGTTGAAACTGGCATATTGAGGTAGGATTCATGACAAATGACGAATGGGTAACCGGCAACGTGGCTGTAACGATCGCCGGCGTTCCGCTTGAAATGCAGATGACGGTTCCGGCAAAGCCGGTGAAGGCGCACAGAATGTTGCCCGTTTTTCAGCAGATGGCGAATGCCCTCGTCGATGTAAGTGTCCAGGCTCTTGAAGGCGAAGGAAAAGCGATCTCGTGCAAGGCGGGATGCGGTGCCTGCTGCCGCCAGCCGGTACCCATCTCGGAGACCGAGGTTTATCAGATAGCCGAACTAGTCGAAGCGATGCCCGAACCAAGGCGTTCCGTTATCAAGAAGAAGTTTGCCGACGGGGTCCAACATTTCGAGAAGATCGGGTGGTTCGATCGTTTGAATGAGCACCACGGAACCGGAAAAGCCGCGACTAACCCGGACGAACTACAGGAAGCTATCGGCGTGGTTCTAGATTATTTTTACGAAGGCGTGGCGTGTCCTTTTCTTGAAAACGAAGCTTGCTCGATCCACCTGAACCGCCCGGTCTCATGCCGTGAATATCTGGTAACTTCACCGGCCGAAAATTGCTCCAAGCCATCGGCCCAGACGGTGAATGTCGTCGAACTTCTGATAAAGCCCTCGCGATCGGTACGGGCGACCGGTTCGACAGGCAGACTTGCCTCAGCAGGATTTCTTACATTAATAAGGGCACTCGACCTAGCCGAAAAGGTTCCGGAAACATTCGTTGAAAAGACCGGAGAGCGATGGATGGCCGATTTCTTTGGACATTTATCACAAACGCCGATTCCCAAAAAGGGCATTCAAAAGCGAAAAACAAGAGCTGCGGTACCTCGCCCAAAACGCAATAGACGATAGGGGTTTTGCCTTTCCTGAAACATTCTGTACGCTTGTTTACTAATTTTCGGTCTCGATTTACTATTTACGTCTAACCTATGAGCAACTACCGAAAAATAGTTTGGAACGAAGGGATGCTTCTTACCCCGCATCACTTTCAGCAGTGGGACAATTACCATGAAGAACTGCTGAATTCCCGTGCTCGTTCGATGATGCCGTTCGACTATGGTGTGCTCGACCTGCGGGTAAATAGCGAAGCGGTCGCGAACGGAAACTTTCAGATAACGAATTGCCGTGCGGTAATGCCCGATGGGCTAATGGTAAATGTTCCGGACGCCGAAGCGGTTCCCGACATGCGTCCCGTTGGCGATCATTTTAAGGTCGAGAAGGATAAGCTCGGCGTTCATTTGGCGATCCCGGCGAGAAAGATCGGCGAGGCAAATTTTCAATCAAGCGGTGCCGCGGCAAGCAACAACCTTCGATACCTTCAGGAAGGAACTCTTGTAAAAGATGAAACCAGCGGAGCCAACGAACAGCCGCTTGCATACGCAAAGAACAATCTAAGAATCATCTTTGACGATGAACTCCGCGATGGGTTTACGTCGCTCAAGATCGCGGAATTGCAGCGAACGCCGACCGGACAGCTAAAACTTTCCGACGATTATATTCCGCCCATACTGAAAGTTTCGGCTTCGGTCTGGCTGGTCAATATGCTCCGCCAAATGGTCGAAATATTGATCACGAAGAGCGGAAGTCTGGGCGAACAGCGACGTGCGAGCAATGCGTCATTAGCTGATTTCACCACGTCAGAAGTTGCGGTATTCTGGCTGCTTCACACCATCAATTCGTCGATCCCGACGGTTTCACATTATTTTCGTTCGCCGCTTCTGCACCCGGAAAAACTTTATCTTGAGATGGGAACACTGGTTGGAAAGCTGATGACGTTCTCCCTCGAGGTTCATCCGAAAGACATTGTAAAGTACGATCACGACGACCTTTATTTCACGTTCTACAATCTTTCGATGCAGCTTAAAGACCTGCTCGAAACCGTAATCCCGAGCCGATGTGTACCGATCCCGCTTGAAAAGACGCGCGATACGCTTTACGTTGGACGTATCGAAGACGAACGCCTTCTCAAGGAAGCAAGCTTTTATCTCGCCGTCCGTGCACAGATGCCGGAATCGAAACTTATCGAAGGCGTTCCACGAGTAGTAAAGATAGCGTCGCGTGACGTTATCGATTCGGTGATCGGTTCGGCTTTGCCCGGCGTCGTGCTTACACACGCAAATCCGCCGCCAGCACCGATACCGGCTCGCGTCGGGTTCAAGTATTTCCAGCTAGATTCGATCGGCCCGTACTGGAACGGCATCTCCGGCTCAAAGGTGATCGCCGTTTACGTTCCCAACGAAATACCCGACGAGAAGCTTGAGATGTACGCCGTTAAGCCGTGAGTTTATGTCAGAAGCCGCAAATAAGAACGATCTAATAACCTTTGCCGGGCCGATCTTCGACCTGATATTGCGGCTGAAGGCTGGAATCGTAACGCCTTCGAACGAACTGCGACCAAAGGTTGCGGGAATGCTCGAGGATTTTGAGCGGCGTGGCGAACGGTACAAGTTTAACCACAAGATTGTTTCCGTTTCTAAGTTCGCTCTCGCCGCTTTCATGGACGAGACGATGTTGACCAATAATTTCCCGCTCAAGAATGAATGGGAAAAGAATCCGCTTCAACTTGAACTGTTTGGCGAACAGCTTGCGGGAAACAAGTTCTTCGAAAAGCTCGACGCAATGATGAAGCAGGTAGATGTAACGGCCGATGCGGTCGAGATCTACTATTTTTCGATGCTGCTCGGGTTCAAGGGCCGGTACGCTATTTACGAACATGAAAAGCTGCTGGCGATAATGCAGGAAACAGCAAATGCGCTCGTAAAAGTTGGCAAAATAAAGCCCGTCGAGCTGTCGCCGCATTGGCTCGCGAATGATCAGCCAAAGCCGCCCGAAAAACGCGGAATGCCGGTTTGGGCAAAAATCGGCGGAATTGCGGGTCTAGGTTTAGGCATTATTGTCTATTTCGTACTTTTTATACTTAGTTACAAGTTTTTGAGCGAAACAATGGCGAAGTTGCAGATCTAGCTCGATCGGCGTAGTTTTTTCTATTTAGCCCGATTCGATTAAAAACACTTCAGGCACCGCTGTCCGCATTTGGTAAGAGTTTCTTATGAGACACATGAGCGAATTAAAGTATGCATTCGGCCTCGGCGGAATGATGTCGTTCTATGGGATCGTTGGACTCGTTGTTGTGTTGATGCCGGAAGATACGATGGGCTGGAACTATAAGATCGCGACGATCGGATTGGTTCTACTTACGCTTCCATTTGCATTGATAATAATGTTCGTCGCTTCTCGCCGAAGCAAGAAAAAGGCCAGACTCGAAGCCGAAGCTGAATCCGCGGCAGCGACCGGCGAAGCGTCAACCGCACCTCAACCAAAGCTTTCAACGCCGACCGGAAATTATGGCGACCTGAACGCCGGTGCCGAAGAAACCGTTCAATTTTTAAAAAGCTCGAACCTTGGTGAAGGCGGCAAAGACGCTGTCTATTCGCTACCGTGGTATTTGGTCGCCGGAGCACCGAAGGCTGGCAAGAGTTCGCTAGTGATAAGTTCGAACCTGAACTTTCAAACACTTCCAAGCCAACGGCAATCGGAACAAAGATTCATACGCCCGACTGCGAATATCGATTGGCGGGTTACAAGCGATGCGGTTTTCATCGATACGGCCGGCCGCTATCAAAGCGATGGCGTTGACAGTGAAGAATGGTCGGGCCTGCTTGAAACTCTCAAGAAACATCGCGGCAATCGGCCGCTCGACGGGTTGTTGTTGGTCGTGAATGCGGAAACGATATTAAAAGGCGATGAACGCGAGGTCGAAGAACTTGCCAAGGTTTTAAGGAATCGGCTTGATGATGCGACATCGCGGCTGAAAGTCCGCTTTCCTGTTTATTTGGTCTTTACCCACGCCGACTCGATCGAAGGATTTCGCGACTCGTTCTCGAGTTCTAAGAGCGAAGACAAGACGCTCGTTTGGGGCGCGACGATACCCATCGAGAAAAGCGAGAACGCTCAGACGCTTTTCGACGGCGAATATGAATTGCTCCAGAATTCCATAATGAAACGCCGTCTGGTTCGGCTTTCGGCTCCGTTTCCGCCCGTGCGGCAGCTTCGTATTTTCAATTTCCCGCTTCATTTCAGCACTGCACGTAGAAAGTTTGGCAGCTTCGTAAATTCGCTCTTTCGGCCCAATCCGTTCAGCGAGAATCCGTTTTTGCGTGGCTTTTATTTTACGGCTGCACCGGCCGGAAAACCCGGTGCGGGGCCGGCTTCGGTCAGCGGTGGCTATTTCACGGAACGCTTTTTTCGCGATGTCCTTCTTCGCGACAAAGACCTCGTAAAGACCTTTGTCGCCCAACGCCAAAAACCGCCGATCCTTGGTTGGTTTCTAACGATCGTCGGACTGTTGCTAGTTGTTGGGCTACTAACTATCGCGACCGTTTCGCTCGTCACAAATAAGCAAATGCTCGCAGATGCCGAACGTATCGGCGGAAAAGCGATCAGCCTGCGGCAATCTGATGCTGGTAAGAACATCCTCGCAAAGCCCGAGAATGATGTAGTTACCGAGGTCGAAACGATCGAGGAGATGCGGTCGCTGATGGTCGATCTCGACAAGTACGAACGGGAACGGCCGCCGCTCTACATGCGTTTCGGAATGTATTCCGGCGACCGCGTCTATCGCGAACGCCTTTTGCCAATATATTTCGGGCTCGTCGAACAACGATTTGCGAAGCCGACGATCGAAAAGGTCAAGGCTGAATTGAAAACCTTTTCCGAAACGTCTTCCGTAGCAAACGCGGGCAAGTTGACCGAAAAAGAAGAACAGGACCTTGGCCGACATTACGACCTGCTGAAAGCGTATTTGATGTTGACCGGCGACCATGCAGCGAAGGCCGAGTCATCGCATCTGATGAACGCTCTCCGCGATATTTGGGCGACCGAATCAAAGGTGCCCGCACAATACCGAACGACAGCGCAGCAGCAACTTGAATTCTGGGCCAAACAAGTGGATCGAGGTGAGGATCGCGGACGTTTCCCTCGAAGCGATCTCGACAAACAGCTCGTAGAAAACACGCGCAAGAAGCTACAGGCATTTCCGCCGATCCAACGATATTATCGCCGCAAAGTAACGGAGATCTCAAAAGAGATTGACGAAAAGATCGGTCCAACTACGCTTGACGGTCTTCTTTCGCGGCGGAGCGTCGATACAAGCTTGCTCACCGGAAGCGTCGCCGTCCAAAGCGTTTACACCCGCGCCGGCCATGATCTAATGAAGGTCGCGATATCCGAAGCAACGACCAAGCTGACTGAAGACGATTGGGTAATGGGCGAACAGGGCCGCGATCAGCTTGCGCAGGCAGGTGATTCAGCCGTGCTCGAGGAGATCTATTATCGCGACTACGCAGACCAATGGCGCAATTTTGTAAAGAACATAAGCGTCGTCAAATACTCTTCAGCCCGTGATGCCGAATCGGCTCTACAAGCCTTTTCATTGGCGAATTCTCCGATCGAGGTACTGGTCGTCGAAATCGCGCGCAATACGAAACTGTCAGCACCTGTCGATGATGGCGGAATAATTGCGTGGGTCAAAAGCCTAATATTCGGAGACGAAAGCGATACGGTTGGTGGTACGCAACCCGAGAAGGATTTCCGACCGCTTTTCGATTTTGTCGGAAAGAAAGGCGATGTAGAAAATGCCCCGATCACTAGTTATCGAAACGAACTAAGTCTCTTAGCCCGTGAACTTAGCGGAAAAGGCGATGACGAGATCAAACGGATCGCTGCTGAAATGTCGGGTGAAGAACCGAGAGACCGCTTAAAGATCGGAACCCGTGAAAAGAACATCAACGGTAAATTGAGCTCGTTTGATGATGCTCAAACGCCAGGCGCAAAGGAATTGGCGGTTTTTCTGCAAAAGCCTATCGATAATCTAAAAGCACTGCTCGGGGCCGACCGCGAGAGCCAAATGGCAAAGGCGTGGACCGAACAGATCCTGCCCGCGGCGCGAGAGATCGAAAAAGGTTATCCATTTGAAGACGGTCAGACCGACGCCGACCTTACGAAATTAACGGAGTTCCTGGCTCCTGAAAAAGGTAAACTATCTGAATTTTACGACAAGCAGTTAAGCACCTATTTCGAAGAAGCGAATGGCCAACTGCGATTGAAAGAAAGCGCGGCGGGCAAATTCAGCGCTGAATTCGTCGCTTATCTGAACAACGCGTTCAACCTTCGCAAGGTCCTGTTCGGAACAAATCCGACGCCGAGATTTGAATTTGAGTACACACTCAAGCCGGTCACCGGCTCGATGGTCGAGGTTGTTATCGACGGCAAAAAGGCTACGTCCGAAGGAACTGGCTCGCTGAAGACAGCCTTTCCCGGAAGCGGTTCGGAGCTCGGAGTTCTTGCCAATCTTGTCTCCACTGCGGGTTCTACGCCTTCAGCTCCGGACGTCGCACAACCTGCGACCGGGCCTCAGCCATTACGATTCCCCGGAGCTTGGGGTTTGTTCCGGTTCGTTGATGCCGGCGGGGCGAAGAAACAGCCAACCGGCGAGTATCTATTGACCCATACCGTTAGCGGCAAGACGGTGACATCGACCATTCGCCCAAGCGGCGGCGATCTGTTTGATAAGTCGATCTTCCGACAGGTGAAAGCCCCGGATAGCTTTATGAAGAAGTAGTTTGGCTGGCGAAATAAAAAGTTTATGAACGATGCAAAATCAAAACTCGATGCAGGAGACCTCAAAGGTGCGGTTGAATCGGCCTTAAGCCTTGTTAAAGGTAACCCGACTGACATCGCGGCCCGCACGTTTCTGTTCGAGCTTTCGTGTTTCTCGGGCGACTGGGAACGGGCGGAGAAGCAGCTCGAGGTTATCGGCCATCAGGACGCGAACGCGATGATCGGTGCGTTGATGTATCGGCAGAATTTGCATAACGAACGAAACCGGGCGCGGCTTTTCGCGGATGGGCTGAGTCCTGAATTTGTTACCGCAAAACCGGCTTACATCGACGATCTATTATCGGCGATCAACCGCATCCGCGAAGGGAGCATGCTCGAAGCGCGAACTTTGCTCGACAAGGTCGAAGAAGAACGTCCCGCGTTCCCTTGTGAGGTAAACGGCGTTAAATACAGCGACATCCGAGATTACAACGATGTAACCATGTGTGTGCTCGAGGTTTTCATTAAGGACTCGTACGCGTGGCTTCCATTCGAACAGGTCCAATCGATCAAGTTCACGAAGCCTAAAACTCTTCGTGATCTTTTCTGGATACAGGCCGAGATCGAAATGCGTAGCGGTACAGCGGGCGAGATGTTCATTCCCGCGCTTTATTCAGGCTCATGGCAGAGCAGTAATGATCAGGTTAGGCTCGGCCGAATGACCGACTGGAAAGATGCGGGCGAAGAAGTTTTCATCGGAGAGGGAATGCGTCAATTTTGGATGGACGGAAATGATCGATCGATACTCGATGTTGAATCGATCACCTTCGACCACGGGACCAACGTCGAATAGATTTTAATAGTGCTAATTTTGCAGTTTTGGATTAGAATGGGATGCTTTCCAATCTAATTGAATATTTCTAACCCTTGATCTCAGGAGAAAGGAGCCTTTTTGATGAGCGAAGACCTTCAAACATCCCCGGTGATCGATCTCGACGCGATAATGCAGCCGATCTCGGAGGAGGCTCCGTCCGGAGAAAATCTACGATATTCCGGTCTTTACGACGAAATAATGGAGGCTCGGCGAGCCGACGATCCGCTCGCTCTTGGTGATTGGACGGCAAATCTCAAGACAGCCGATTACCGAAAAGTAGTCGAACTTGGCGTCGGAGCACTGACCGAACGAACCAAGGATCTACAGGTTGCAGCATGGCTTACGGAATCGCTCGTTCGTCAATACGGCTTTCCAGGACTTCGCGACAGTCTGAAATTACTCGCGATGCTGCAGGAGAATTTCTGGGAAACGATCCATCCCGAGGTTGACGAAGGCGATATGGAAGGGCGCGGTAACGCGATCGAATGGTTCGACGTTCAAGGAGCGGAATCGATCCAAACGATCAAGCTAACCGCCGGAGCCGGCCTCAGCTTCATCAATTTCGAAGACTCTAAGATATTTGATATCCCCGAAGACCTTTCAGCTCTTGAGCCGGAAGATCAGCAGAAACTCAACGCTCTGAAAGAGCGTGCAGAGAAAGAAAGTCGGACGACGGCAGAGCAATGGCGTAAAGCACGTAGCCAAACGCGGCGGCAGTTTTGCGAGGAAACTAATTTTGCGATCGACGAATGCTGGGAAGCTTTCGCCGAATTGAATCGCGTCATAGAAGAAAAATTCGACCGGAACCAGACGCCCGGAATGTCCAATCTTAAGAAGTCGTTGGACGAGATACATTCGATCGTGAAACGATTGCTTGAGGAAAAACGGCTCGAAGAGCCCGATCCTGCGGATCATGAGGGTGAAGGATATTCTGACGGCGCAAACGGAAGCGAATCGACCGGCGGAGGAGGCGGTCAAGGAATAGCGATCGGTGCCGTACGCGATCGCCGTGATGCACTCCAGAGACTGGCTGAAGTCGCTGCATATTTTCAACGGGCCGAACCCCACAGTCCCGTCGCATATCTCGTACAAAGGGCAGTCAAATGGGGCAATATGCCGTTGGAATCCTGGTTAACGGATGTGATCAAAGACGAAAATGTGCTCGCTCAGCTTCGTCAAACACTTGGTTTCGAGACCGGCAGTGACGGTTGGGGGAGTTCGGGTTCGGGTTACGATGAGTCGAGTTCGGAAACCACTACGGAAAGTTCAGACGATTCGTGGTGATATTCCTATGGAAGTTTGCCGACGCGCTAGCGATCATTATGGATCATCGGCCGGATATTATAATTCAAATTAAGAAGGAGAAAAATAATGCCAACAAAAGAAAGTTTACAGCATAAGATCGACCGCGTTCGTCCGCCGCGCGTACAGATCACATACGATGTCGAGGTCGGCGGAGCGATCGAATTGAAAGAACTTCCATTCGTGGTCGGTGTAATGGGCGATTTCGTAGGTAAATCGGAAGAACCGCTGCCGGCGCTGAAGAACCGCAAGTTCGTTGAGATCGATCCGGATAATTTCAACTCCGTTCTCGCCGGAATGGCGCCCCGGCTTGCCTACACCGTTGATAACAAACTTCAGGATGATGGAAGCAAGATGGGCGTTGAATTAAAGTTCAAGAACATCGAGGACTTTGAACCGGATGCGATCGTCCAACAGGTCGAACCGCTGAGGAAGCTTGTCGAAGCAAGGCAAAAACTCTCCGATCTACGCTCGAAAATGGACGGCAATGAAAAGCTCGAATCGATGCTCGAAGACATTATATCGAGTGCGGATAAGCAGAAAGAGCTAAGCGACGCTCTTGGGATCCAAGGTAAGGAGGACGCATAACCATGGCAAAACAGAAACAAGAATCCGGTGTACAAACCGTAGAAGTTGAAGAGGGCGGCGGCCTGCTTGACCAGATCTTGACCGAAGGCAGAATGGGCCGCGACGAATTCCAAAGGGAACGCTCCAAAGACATGATCGCCGAATTTGTCGGTCAAGTAATGAGCGGCGAATTGACGATGTCCAAAAACATGGACGTTGCGATCAATTCCCGTATTGCTGAGATCGACCGTCTCATCTCAGCACAAATGAACGAGATCATGCATCACGAAGATTTCCAAAAGCTGGAAGGTTCGTGGCGCGGGCTTCATTATCTTGTGAAGAATTCTCTGACAAGTTCACAGCTAAAGATCCGCGTTCTGAGCGTGACCAAGAAAGATCTTCTGAAGGATTTCGAACGTGCCCTCGAATTCGATCAATCGGCAATGTTCAAAAAGATCTACGAAGACGAGTACGGAATGTTCGGCGGAGCGCCTTTCGGGGCGCTGATCGGCGATTACGAATTTGGAAATCATCCGCAGGATATGGCCCTGCTCGAAAATATGTCGCAGGTGGCGGCAGCGGCGCATGCACCGTTCCTGAGTGCGGCTTCGGCCGGACTTTTTGGTTGGGACACTTTCAGCGAAATGTCCGAGGTTCGCGATGTTTCGAAGATATTCGACCGAACCGAGTATATGAAATGGCGGAGTTTCCGTGAATCAGAGGATTCACGATACGTCGGACTCACGTTGCCGCACGTGCTGATGCGCGAACCATACGGTGCCGCAACAAAACCGACCGAAACATTTCGGTTCGAAGAAGACGTCGACGGAACCGATCACAAGAAATACCTCTGGGGCAATGCCGCCTATGCACTTGGCGGCCGGCTGACCGAAGCATTTTCGATGTACGGTTGGTGCGTTGCGATCCGCGGCGTCGAAGGCGGCGGTCTGGTACAGGGTTTACCGACCCACACCTTCGAAACCGACGAAGGTGAAGTCGCGATGAAGTGCCCGACCGAAGTTGCCATCACGGACCGACGCGAAAAGGAATTCGCCGACAACGGCTTTATTCCGTTAGTTCACTGTAAAGGCACGGATTATGCTGCCTTTTTCGGAGCTCAGTCGGGTAACAAAGCGAAGAAGTACGACACCGACGAAGCGAATGCGAATGCCCGGCTTTCAACCCAGCTTCAGTATATCTTTGCAGTTTCCCGTTTTGCTCATTACTTGAAGTCGATGATGCGCGACAAGATCGGAAGTTTTATGTCACGCGACGACTGTCAGGTGTTCCTCAATAGGTGGATCATGAACTACGTAACGGAAGACGACACCGCTTCTGCAAGTACAAAGGCTCAATATCCGCTTCGCGAGGCTCGTGTGGATGTAGCGGAGATTCCCGGCAAACCGGGCTGCTACCGCGCAGTCGCCTACATGCGTCCGCATTTCCAACTCGACGAGCTTTCAGTATCGCTTCGCCTCGTGGCAGATCTACCGCAGCCGGCGAAGGGTTAAACGCCCGAGTTTCCGGTCGCATTTTCTTCTGTATTTGTGAGAACGGCAGGAAATGCGGTCCGAAGCTAATCGAATTTCGGGGGGGTTCGCAAAAAGGAATTGGCGCCGCGTCTTACTCGTGTAGCTGATGAAGAGATCGTTAGCAATATTTGAAAAAAGGAGCAAACTAAAATGGCAGTTGACATGTTTTTGAAGATCGAAGGTTGCGAGGGCGAATCGCCCGACGCTAAATATAAAGGTTCTTTGGAGATCCAATCGTTCTCGTTTGGAGCAACACAGACCGGTTCATTCGGAGCAGGCGGCGGTGGTGGTGCCGGAAAAGCTAACTTTCAGGATTTTCACTTCGTGATAAATCTTGGTAAGCACTCACCGAAAGTTTTTGAACTTCTATGTACCGGTAAACACATCCCTTCGGCAGTACTTACTTGCCGAAAGGCGGGCGGCGAGCAGGTCGAGTACCTTAAGGTCAAGTTTAGCGACTGTTTGATCTCGTCATACCAGGTCGGATGTTCGCAAGGCGGCGGCGATCTGCCTATGGATCAGATCTCGTTCAACTTTACCAAGCTTGAGACCGAGTACAAGGAACAAAAGAAAGACGGTTCACTTGGCGGCGCGATCAAGGCGGGCTACGACGTGAAACTCAACAAGAAAGTCTAGGCGCAACTAGCGTTCGAAACACTTTCTCTTTTCCAGACCGTCGGGTTATGTTGGATCGGATGAACTTCCAGCCAACATGACCCACGGTTATTCTGATATTTAAGCAATCCAATATGGCAAGGATCGATAATGAGATCAGAGTTACACCTTCTGTCTTAGACCGGCTGATCGATCTTGATCCACGATCCTCTCAGGAGGCTGTGCGAACTAGATCTGCATCGCTCCGTGACCTACGGGATGCTGTACGGCGCGACCTGGAATGGCTTTTGAACACTCGCTGTTACGCGGAAGACGTTGATAATTCGCTTGAGGAAGCTCCGCGTTCAGTGGCGTTTTACGGTTTGCCGGATTTCACAGGGCTCGCTGCAAAGAACGCTTCGGAACAAAAGCGGTTAGCGAATGCGGTTGAGACCGCTCTCAACTATTTCGAACCTCGATTTCTCGATCTGAAAGTTACACTCGAGCCAGTCCATAATATTGATCGCCAAATGAGGTTCCATATTGAAGCTCGGTTAGACGTTGAACCGGCACCCGAGCCGATCGCCTTTGACACTGTTTTGGAATTAGGTAAAGGCGAGTTTATAGTTACCGAAAAATGACCCAACGCGACACCATCAAGTTTTAACCTAAAATGCGCGACGAACTGCTTGGATACTACGAACGCGAATTGATCTTCCTTCGGAGGATGGGAGCCGAGTTCGCTCGAAAATATCCAAAGATCGCAACGCGATTGTTGCTCGACGAAGAAAAGATCGAAGATCCGCACGTCGAGCGAATGATCGAATCGTTCGCCTTTCTTACCGGCCGTATCGGACTAAAGCTCGATGACGAACTTCCGGAGATCACCGAATCTTTTCTTAACGTCTTATATCCGCATTATCTTGCACCACTCCCGTCGATGGCGATCGTTCAAATGGGCTTTGGTTCACCAAACGACAAAGTGACGTCCGTTCAGCGCATCGCAAATGGTGCTCGGTTGAACTCGCGGCCGGTTGATGGAACACCGTGTCAGTTCCGAACCACCTACGACGTACAGCTTCTGCCGATCGCTCTCGAAACCGCGACGCTCGAATCACCAGCGCCGAAAGACGGAAGAGGTAAATACGCGGAGAGCTTTATACGCCTAGGCATGCGTTGCCATGGCAATGCGAACCTTCACGAGCTAAAGATCGGTGAAACGGGTGAACCCCCTGAGAGCATTAGATTTTATTTGGACGGCGACCCGCAGCTTGTCTTTCCGCTCTACGAAATAATTTTTAACCACGCAACTTCGGTTGAGATCCGACCGAAAGACGCACCGCTGAGCAATAAAACCCTTAAGACCATCACGAATATCCAATTGAAGTTGCCCGATTCCGTGATACTTCCGGCAAAGGACGCACTTCGCCAAGTCGGATTTAGCGACAACGAAGCGATGCTGCCGTACACCAAGCGTTCGTTTCCGGGCTATCGTCTGTTGTCCGAATACTTCTCGTTTCCGTATAAATTTCTTTTTTTTGATGTTCTCGGGCTTGATCAGGCGATCGCTCGCAAGTTCGGCAGTCATTTCGAAATTCTGATACACCTGAAAGACGTAACGCCGCCTGTCGCCCCGATTACCGCCGAGACGTTCCGAATGAACTGCTCGCCGATCATCAATCTATTTACGCGGACTGCCGATCCCGTTTACCTGTCGCAACAAAAGTACGAATATCAAATAATTCCTGATGTTCACCGCCAGTCGACGACGGAGATATATTCGGTGGACGAAGTCCTAACGAGTGATCCGAAAACCGGGACAGTCCGGAATTTCGCCCCGTTCTATTCACTTCGCCATGCCTACGGCGAACAGATGGATAAATCATTTTGGTATGCGGTCCGGAGGGAGTCTCAGCGACCCGACGACGAGGGAACTGAGATATTCATGTCGCTTGTAGATATGAAGTTCAATCCGCGCATTCCGGCTGCGGAAGTTCTGAACGTTAGGGCCACCTGTACGAATCGCGATCTTCCCGGGCGTTTATTGTTCGGCGGTAAAGAAGGCGATTTTGAGGTAGAAGGAACTGCTCTTTTATCTCGTGTCAGATGTCTTACAAAACCTACGCAAACTATTCGTCCGCCACAAAGAAGGTCGGCACAGTGGCGGTTGATCTCACATTTGAATTTGAATTATCTCTCGCTGGTAAATAGCGAGAACGGAGTTCCAGAGGCGCTTCAAGAGATCTTACTTCTTTATAATTTCAACGATTCATCGATTACAAGAAAGCAGATACTCGGCATAACTGGCGTGAGTTCCAAGAAGGTCGTCCGCCAAATAGGTGGACGAGTCGGTACCGGCTTTGTTCGCGGGCTACAGACAACGTTGACATTTGACGAAGAACAATTCGTTGGTAGCGGCCTATTCCTTTTCGGATGTGTGCTGGAGCGCTTTCTCGGACTATACGCTTCACTCAACTCGTTTAATCAGGTGGTGCTGCGTTCGCAACAGCGTGAAGAAGATATAAAGCAATTTCCGCCGCGGGCCGGCGAACAGGAACTTTTGTAGGTAAGGCTTACACCTTTTCTAGAATGGCAAAGAAACCGCTTAACGAGCTGTTGATCGAAGAGCCCTATCGCTTTGAGTTTTTTCAAGCGGTACGGGTCTTCGAAAAGCTTTTTCCCGATCTTAAACCCGTCGGCGGTTCCGCACTGCCCGCGGACGAGATAATTCGGTTTCGATCGCGTGTGTCGTTCGACTTTCCCTCGAGCGAGATACAGGAGATCAGGGGAAATGCAGACGAGCAAACCGGCCGTGAATCGTTCGAGATGTTCATCAACTTCATGGGCATGGTCGGTGTAAGCGGTGTCCTACCGATGCATTACACCGAACTTGCTTTCGACCGGATCCGACACCGCGACACGGCACTTTGGGCATTTCTTGATATCTTCACGCACCGGTCCGTTTCAATGTTTTTCCGTGCGTGGAACAAATATCGGTTTCCCGTTGCGTATGAACGCGGTGACGATCGTTTTACGGGCTATCTGTTTGATCTCGCAGGGCTTGGAACCGCCGGGCTACGCGGGCGTATGAATCTCGAAGATGAGTCTTTGTTGCCATATGCGGGCCTGATCGCACAAGGGCCGCATTCGAAAAAAGCGATCGAGAACATCTTGTCGGACTATTTTTCGACCGGTGTTTCGATAACGCAGTTTAAGGGGCAGTGGATCAAATTAGACCCGGAAGATCACACGTTCCTTGGACGGCAAAATAATTCACTTGGTGAAACGGCCATTGCAGGCTCGCAGATCTGGGACCAACAATCAAAGTTTCGTGTTCGAATGGGGCCGCTAACTTATTCGCAATTCTCGGCCTTTTTGCCGAACGGATCAGCCGCTCCGCCGCTCCGCTCTATGGTGAAGTTTTTGGTCGGGCTCGAACATGACTTCGACATCCAGCTTTTGTTGCTCGCAAAAGAAGTCCCAAGTACGATTCTGACAACGCGAGCGATGCGGAAGCCGATGCTCGGCTGGACGAGTTTTCTGAAGACACAGCCTTTTGAAACTGTGGATGAACAAGTCGTTTTGGCCATTGCCGAATAGATCGGTTTCGATTTGAAACTTGTGAGCGATCTTATTTTTTTAAACGAAACTTAGGAGAAAAGTTATGAACGTCAACCTTAAATCATTGGTCGGCCGGCTGAACGATACTTCGCGGAATGCGCTTGAAGGCGCGGCCGGGCTTTGCCTGTCGCGGACGAATTACGATGTTGAGGTCGAGCACATTCTTGCGAAACTACTCGAGCAGGACGACACCGATCTGCACAAGATCGCCGCCCATTACGAAGTAAACATCGATCGTCTTACCAAAGATGTAAGCACGTCACTCGACCGGCTAAAAAGCGGTAACTCGCGAACGCCGGGATTGAGCGACAGAATCCCGCGTTGGTTTCAGGACTCCTGGCTACTTGCGTCGGTCGATTATGGCGCCGCCCGAGTGCGGTCCGGCCATCTTGTTCTTGCACTGCTTTCGAATGAAGGCTTGTCGAGGATCGCACGCGAGATCTCGAAAGAGTTTAGTCATATTTCAGCCGAAGACCTTCAGGCAAAGTTAACCGATATTGCCGCCGAATCGGCCGAGGAGCGTGACGCGGTCGCCTTAGGCGAAACAGGCGGCGTTTCCGGCGGAGCAGCGGTCGCATCGGGCGTTCCCGGAAAGACAAAGGCACTTGATCAATATACTGAAGACCTAACGGCAAAGGCCGCGGCTGGAAAGATCGATCCGGTGCTTGGACGCGACTTCGAGATCCGGCAGATCGTTGACATTTTGACTCGCCGCCGACAGAACAATCCGATTCTTACCGGTGAAGCGGGCGTTGGCAAGACCGCTGTTGTGGAAGGGTTTGCACTTAGAATTTCACAAGGCGATGTTCCCGATCCGCTCAAGAACGTAGCTGTACGCTCGCTTGATCTTGGGTTACTCCAGGCAGGTGCAGGCATCAAGGGAGAATTTGAAAGCCGTCTGAAATCGGTGATCGACGAAGTAAAATCTTCGCCTCAGCCTATCATTATGTTCATCGACGAAGCTCATACTATGATAGGTGCCGGTGGAGCAGCCGGTCAGAATGACGCCGCAAACCTCTTAAAACCAGCACTTGCACGCGGCGAGCTGCGGACCATCGCGGCTACGACTTGGGCCGAGTATAAGAAGTATTTTGAGAAAGACGCGGCACTTGCCCGCAGGTTTCAGGTAGTAAAGGTCGAGGAGCCCGACGAAGCAAAAGCTATCGACATGATGCGCGGTATCGCCGATAAGATGGAAGAGCATCACAACGTTCGAATTTTGGACGAAGCGATCGTTGAATGCGTAAAACTTTCCAATCGATACATAACCGGCCGCCAGCTTCCCGATAAATCAGTATCAGTTCTTGATACTGCCTGCGCAAAGGTTGCGATCGGTCAAGGAGCAACGCCCGCCCCGGTGGAAGATGCGACGCGGCGGATCCAGAACCTCACATCTGAGATCGATGCTCTCGAACGCGAACTCGCAACGGGCGCAGAGCATGATAAGAAGATCAGTGAGCTAAAAGCATCGCGTGCCGAGACAGAGGTCGAATTGGCGAAACTGAGTGCACAGTGGGAAAAGGAAAAGACCTTGATTGAACAAATCCGAAATGTTCGAACTAAGCTTGAAATGTCTCGTCTTGACGGAAAGCTTGCCGATGCAGTGGCGACCGCCGAACCAGCAGTTTCTGGTGAATCCGTAGCCGCGGCGACGGCCGAGACGGTCGCGGATGCTAGTCCGACCGGTGATGATTCGTCAGCGACGGCGGCCGCTCCCGCACCGGAATCGGTAACGCCGGTCGATAACGGGTTTCTAAAAAGTGAGCTCAAGCGATTTAACGAAGAACTGAAGGCGATCCAAGGCGATACACCGCTGATGCAACCGGTGGTAAACGGACAGAGCGTTGCCGAAATCATCTCCGGCTGGACAGGGATTCCGATCGGCAAGATGGTCGCCGATCAAATTATTGCGGTGATCAATCTCCATCAAACATTGGGTGAAAGGGTCTTAGGTCAAGATCATGCGTTGGAGGCGATATCGCAGCGTATTCGAACCTCGCGTGCCGGCTTGACCGATCCGAAACGTCCGATCGGCGTTTTCCTGTTGGTCGGAACGTCCGGTGTTGGTAAAACCGAAACGGCGCT